>JBQTJD010000699.1:0-4909 GCA_052387475.1 Anaerolineales bacterium
TCGTCATACCAAAACGTAGTCGGGTTGATGAAAGGCTGGTCGCCCCACTTCGTGACCACATGCCCGATTTGCGCGCGGCGCAAAAACGCCCGCGTCCATTCATCCTCGCGAGCGTGTTCCCGGCGGCGCTGCGCGTTGAGCGGCGTCACCGCCGGATCATAATTTTTTGTCATGGGGATTCCCTATGCGCGTATTATAGCCCGGTCATGCAGCTAGAAATCGAGATGGAGTAAATGCCATTGGAATTTGTGGGCCGTTCACTCCCGCGACCTGCGCGGCGATGGCTTGCGGCAGCACCTGCGTGTACGGCATGCCGTGCCCGCTCAACCCCACGATCATCCACAACCCATCACGCCCCGGCCAACGCCCCGCCAAAGGATGCCGATCAGGCGAGAAATCCATCACACCCGTCCACCGGTGGACGACGGGCACATTCTTTGCGGCCGGCATCAAACGCGGGATGAAGTCGCACAACGCCGCGACGACTTCGGGCTGCACGTCGGGCGCGTTCTCACCAGGTTGGGGTGCGTAACCAAGTTCCAAATCAGCGCGGGCATGCCGCATGCCACCGACGAGTAGTTGGCCCGTCTCCACTTGTCGCCCATACTCGAAATCGTGATTAGCCGCCCATGGTGTCACCGAAAAATCTACCGGCGCGGTGAGGGCGATATGCCCGCGCACCGGGGTGAGGGTGGGCCGTAACTCGGGAAAGAGATCGGCTGCCCAGGCATTGAGAGTGATGATGACGTGCGGCGCGAAAACAGCGCCGCGTGGTGTATGGATGCGCCACCCACGGGTATCCGGCTCCACGCGCGTGACCAGCGTCCCGCAGGCGAACGTGGCCCCGTGCCGCATCGCCGCCTCTGCCATCCCCAGCGTGTAGCGCGCCGAGTGGATCACGGCATCATTCGGCTTCCACAACGCGCCGACATATGCGTCGCCCAGCGCAGTGCCGAAAACGTTCACCGTCGCCGACCGATCTAGCCACTCCGCGGGGAAGCCGTCAGCGTGCAGGGCTTCAGCTGAAGCCCGCAAGTTTTGAACTTCATCGGCCTGGGCCAGCACGAGAAACCCCTTGATGGCGTAATAGGCATCGATGGCGTCGCGCGCCAATACCTCTTCGAGCAACTGCTGATTGAGCAGCGTGGCGGCGAACAATTCGCGCGCGCCGTCGCGCCCATACTTTTCAATTTCAGCCACATAATCATTGGCCGAACCGCTGACGTGCAAACCGCCGTTGCGACCGGTCGCGCCCATAGCCGGCATGGGGTTGCGTTCGAACACAAGCGGCTGAAGGCCGAAACGCGCCAGCCAATAGGCAAGTGAGCAGCCCATGATGCCCGCGCCGAGGATTGCAACGTCAGTATGGGCGGGCACCGTAATTGGAGGGCTGGAGAATTGAGGCGCGGTGTGCAGCCAGTGCGTGTGAGCGTGATTGAGTGGCATCGGCGCAAGCGATTATAATCGCCGCAATCCCTAATCCCGCATCCCTATGCCCACTTGTGATCTTCTCCTCCTCAACGCCCACGTCCTCACCATGGACGAAACGTTCTCACAATACTCGCCCGGCGCGGTCGCCATCAGCGGCGACAGCATTATCGCCGTCGGAGAGCAGAAAGAAATCGAGGCGCAGTACACCGCGCCGCAAACGGTGGATTGTGGCGGAAAGATTCTGCTGCCCGGCCTGATCAACGCGCACACCCACGCGCCCATGACGTTGCTACGCGGGATGGCCGACGACCGGCGGTTGGATGTGTGGCTGATGGGCTACATGTTGCCAGTCGAGCGTGAGTTCGTCCGCCCCGATTTCGTGCGGCTCGGCACCGGGCTGGCCTGCGCGGAGATGATCCGCTCGGGCATCACGACTTTTGCGGACATGTATTACTTTGAAGACGATGTGGCCAAGGCGACGGCGGAGGCCGGGATGCGGGCGCTATGCGGGCAGACGGTGCTCAAGTTCCCTTCACCGGACGCGGCCTCCTACGAAGACTCTCTGGCGATGGCCCGCGACTTCATCGCGCGCTGGAAGGGACACCCGTTGATTGTGCCCGCCCCGGCCCCGCATGCACCCTATTCGTGCACGCCCGAAATCATGCATGCCTGCGCCGATCTCGCATTGGAGTTCGATGTGCCGCTGCACACGCACATCGCCGAGACCGCGCTGGAGGTGGAGAACAGCCGCAAAGAGCACGGCATGCCGGTGGTGCCGTGGGCGAAGAAACAGCGCCTGCTCGAAGCCAAGGTGTTGGCCGCGCACTGCGTGCACATCGATGAAGGCGAGATGCGGACGTTGAAGAACGCCGGCGCGGGCGTGGCGCACAACCCGACCAGCAATTTGAAACTGGCCTCCGGCGTCGCGCCCATCCCGAAGATGCTGGAACTAGGCCTGAACGTCGGCATCGGCACCGACGGCCCGGCCTCGAACAACGACCTCGATATGTTCGAAGAAGTGCGGCTGGCAGCGATCCTTGCCAAAGGCATCAGCGGCGACCCCACCACCCTGCCCGCGCGTGACGCCCTGATGCTGGCGACGCGGCTCGGCGCGCACGCCATGCATCTCGGAAACATCACCGGGTCGCTCGAAGTTGGCAAACGCGCCGACCTGATTCTTCTGGAGACGCGCCGCCTGCACAATTGGCCCAAATTCACCCACGATCCCAACGCCGTGTATTCGCAGATCGTGTACGCGGCCAAATCCACCGATGTGACGGATGTGATGTGCAACGGGCGCTGGCTGATGCGCGCTGGGAAGCTGCTCACGGTGGATGAGGACAACTTGCTGCTGGCCGCCGAAGACTACGCACGCCGCACCGATCACTTCCTCATCCAACGTGAGGGCAGCGTGTTGCAGAAGCTCATCGCCATCGGCGGCGCGGTGGAGGAAGAGAGCTTCGAGGTGCAGGTGAAGGCGCGTGTGCCAAGCGCCGAGCAGGTGCTGGCCGTCATCAATAGCAAAGCCGTTACCGTCATCCGCAAGCGCCACTATCACGAGTTCGACTCGTACTTCTTTTTCGCCGACCCGGCGCAAGGCCGGTTGCGTTACCGCGAGGATGAATTCCTCGACGACAAGGGGAAGGTCACCAACGTGCGCGCGCGGCTCACGCTCACCGGGCAGGCGCGCGAGGGCGAATTCGGGCACGTGGTGCTCTCGCGCTCACGCTACTTTGCGCCCGCGACCTACTCGCTACGTTTCTATCGTGAGTACTTCAATCCAATGGAAGAGCGCGAGGTCGAGAAAGACCGCCGCCGCTGGCTGGTGGTGTACAAGGGCGTGGAATTCTTCGTCAATCTCGACCAGGTCATCACCCCTGCACTTGAGGGCTTCTTCGTCGAGATCAAGTCGCGCACCTGGTCGCGCCGTGACGCGCAGGACAAGGCCGCCATCATCCGCGAATTGCTGGCGCTCTTTTCACCGGAGCAAGTGGTGACTGAGGACTACGCGGAGTTGGCCCGGGCGACGCACCCTGAGTGATGGTGCACCCAGAATGGACATGGATGCCTACTTCCACCGCATCGGTTATGCAGGGCCTCGCACGCCCAATGCCAACATGCTGCGCGCATTGCACCGCGTCCATATGCTCAGCGTGCCCTTTGAGAATCTCGACATCGCTCGGCGTCGGCCCATCGTCTTGGAAGAAGCCAAGCTGTTCGAGAAGATCGTCGTCCAGCGCCGGGGCGGGTTCTGTTATGAGCTAAATGGACTTTTCGCCGGGCTGCTACGTGCGCTCGGCTTCCGCGTTGATCTGCTAAACGCGCGGGTGTACGACACCGGCCAGCCCGGCCCCGACTTCGACCACATGGGCCTGGTCGTGCATCTTGAACAACGCTGGCTGGTTGACGTCGGCTTCGGCGATTGCTTTCACGAACCATTGCTTTTGGACGATACGAGCGAGCAACGACGCAACGGCGCTGACTATCACATCGCCTCGGGCGCGGAGCGCTGGGTGTTATCCGAGAAGAAGCCACTCGCCGAATGGCTGCCAGCGTACGACTTCGATCTGAAGCCGCGCGAGTTGTGCGAGTATGAGGACATGTGCATTCATCAGCAGACCTCGCCCGAGTCTATTTTCACGCGGAAGCGAATTTGTTCACTGGCAACTCCTGAGGGCCGTATCAGCCTGAGCGACAATCGCCTCATCATCACACGCAACGGTGAACGAACGGAACGCGAACTGTCCGACAGTGAGTACACCGTCGCCCTGCATCAACACTTTGGAATCACATTTTCCTCATGAACAATTCAGAAGCCTTCATCGAAGCCGTCAAAGAAGGACAGATTGAGCGCGTGCGCGACTCGCTCGCCGCAGATAGGTCACTCGTCAACGCACGCAGCGAAGGTGGCTTCTCGGCCGTGTTGCTGGCCGCTTACTATCAACAACCCGCCATCGCGCAGTTGTTGGTGGAACGCGGCGTTGAGCTTGACCTGTTTGAAGCCTGTGCGGCGGGCGCGTTGCCACGAGTGCAGCAACTCCTCGCCGCGCAACCCGAGTCAATCAACGCCTTTTCCAGTGATGGCTTTCAGCCATTGGGCCTGGCCGCATTTTTCGGGCATACCGAGATTGTGCGGATGCTACTGGCGCACGGCGCGGAGGTGGACGTGCCGGCTCGCAACCGCATGCGGGTGACGCCGCTCAACTCCGCCGCAGCGGGCGGGCATGTGGCGATTGCTAAACTATTGATTGAACGCGGCGCGGATGTGAACGCGCGGCAGGAGGGCGGCCTTGTCCCACTGCATTCGGCGGCGCAGAACGGACAACGCGAGATGGCTGAACTGCTGCTCGCACACGGGGCCGACATCCACGCCAAGGCTGACGACGGCAAATCGGCGGTGACCTTCGCGATCGAGGCCGGTCATACCGCGCTGGTCGATTGGCTGCATGGCGTACAGTAGTTCGCGGCACGCAGTAGC
>JBQTJD010000700.1:0-2300 GCA_052387475.1 Anaerolineales bacterium
CGGTCACCTCCGCGGCCACCGCCGCCCCCACCGGGTTTCCGATCCCGCGATTGTGCTTCTTCCAACGACCACCCCTCGAGCACCGCTTGCCGGCTCAGGCGCACCTTGCCGTTCTCGATGCCTGTCACCATCACCGTCAACTCATCGCCCATGCGCGCCACGTCTTCCACGCGCTCCACGCGCTGCGAGTCGAGCTGCGAGATGTGCACCATGCCGTCTTGCCCGGGCAGGATTTCGACAAACGCGCCGAAGTCGGCCACGCGCACCACCTTGCCGGTGTAGATGCCGCCGAGCTTCACGCTCTCGGTCAGGCCTTCGATGGCCTCGCGCGCGCGCTTGGCCCCGTCGCCATCCACGCTGGAGATGTAGACCGTACCGTCGTCGTCAATGTCGATCTTCGTGCCGGTGTCTTCCTGCAACTTGCGGATGTTCTTGCCGCCCGGCCCGATGATGGCGCCGATCTTCTCTGGATCCACCTTCACCGTGATAATGCGCGGCGCCCATTTCGAGAGGTCGGCGCGCGGGGCGGGGATGAGGCTGGCGATGAACTCCAGAATCTCGCCGCGCGCCTCGCGGGCCTGCGCCAGCGCCTCCGATAGGATTTGCGTCGTCAGCCCTTTGATTTTGATGTCCATCTGCAACGCGGTGATGCCGAGCGCCGTGCCCGCCACTTTGAAATCCATATCGCCGAGATGGTCTTCGATGCCTTGAATGTCAGTCAGGATGGAATACTTGCCGCTGTTGCCATAGGTGTCGGTGACAAGTCCCATGGCGATGCCGGCCACCGGCGCTTTGATCGGCACACCGGCGTCCATCAGCGCCATGGTCGAGCCGCAGGTCGAGGCCATCGAGGTGGAGCCATTCGACGACAGCACCTCGCTCACCACGCGGATGGTGTACGGGAAGTCATTCTCATCCGGCAGCACCGGCACCAGCGCGCGTTCGGCCAGCGCACCGTGGCCGATCTCGCGGCGCGAGGAACCGCGCAGGGGCCGCACCTCGCCCACGCTGAACGGCGGGAAGTTGTAGTGATGGAGATAGCGCTTCTCGTTATCGGGCGAGAGCGTATCGAGTTTCTGTGTGTCACCCGGTGTGCCGAGGGTGGCGAGGCTGAGGGCCTGCGTCTCGCCGCGCGTGAACAGGCCGGAGCCGTGTGCGCGCGGGCTGAGGCCCACCTCGCCGCTCAGCGGGCGAATCTGTTTGCTGTTGCGCCCATCCGGGCGGATGCCTTTGTTGAGGATCGAGTCGCGCACCGCTTCCTGCTCGATGTCGTGCAGGATGCCGAACAGCGTGGCCGCTTTCACCGCTACATTCTCTTTGAATGCGGTGATGACGTCGTTTTGAACAGCATCACGGAGGGCGGCGCGGCCCTGCTTGTCGGCGGGCGCGGCCACGGCGTGCATGCGCTCGCCGACGATCTGGCGCACCGTCGCCGTCACGTCCTCGGGGTAGCCGTATTTGGGATAGTCGGCTTTCGTCGGCTTGCCGATCTCCCGCTGCATCCGCTCCTGCACATCAATCAGCGGCTGGATGGCTTTGTGGCCGAAGTCGAGGGCGGCCACCATCGTCTCCTCGGGCACTTCGTTTGCCCCGCACTCCACCATCACGATGGCGTTGCGCGTGCCGGCCAGCCGCAGGTCGAGGTCGGAGCGATCCATATCTTCGAAGGAGGGATTGATCACGAACTCGCCGTCAATCAACCCGACGCGCACCGCGCCGACCGGCCCATCGAACGGGGCCACGCCGAACGGGATGTCGCTGACCGTCAGCGCGGCGGAAGCGGCGACGATGGCGAGCACATCCGGCTGATGCACGTGATCGACCGACAGCGGCGTGACGATGATCTGCACGTCGTTGCGGAAATCGCTGGGGAAGAGCGGGCGCAGCGGGCGGTCGATGAGGCGTGCGGTGAGGATGGCGCCTTCGCCAGGGCGGCCTTCGCGCCGAAAAAAGCTGCCGGGGATGCGGCCCGTGGCGTACAGCTTCTCCTCGTACTCCACGCTGAGCGGGAAGAAATCAATCCCGTCGCGCGGCAAACTGGACATCGTGGCCGCAGCGAGCAGCAGCGTGTCGCCCACGCGGATGGTGACCGCGCCGCTGGCGAGGCCGGCGAGTTTGCCGGTTTCGAGCGTCAGGCTCTGCCCGCCAAACTCAATCGTATATTGTTTTACCTCTGACATGGTGTAACTCCTTTACACCGGGTGTGCTCGGCGGTATCCCAAATCGGGTGTAATTTCGTTGCGACGCTGCATGCAACGTCCCAACCAAACTCGTGATACCACGCGGAACACCCCCAAGAC
>JBQTJD010000701.1:0-3172 GCA_052387475.1 Anaerolineales bacterium
CCGTAGTCACCGACGACTCGCATACGTATTGGGGGCGGGATCAGGTCATCGCGAACACCCTCCAATCTATTAATGCCTTTCCCGATTTTCGTGGCTATCCCGACGAGATCATTTGGGCTGGCGATGACGAGGTCGGCTTCTACACCTCGCACCGGGCGGTGATCAAAGCGACCAACACCGGCTACAGTCAATTCGGTCCGCCCACCGGCCACACGGTGCACTTCTGGCTGATCGCCGACTGCATCACGATTGCCAACGAGATTTTCGAAGAGTGGGTGCTCTACAACACCTCGAGCATGCTGCAGCAGATGGGCTACGACCTGCGTCAGAAGGCGCGCGAACTCGGCAACCAGCGGAAGTGGGATAACCTGAAAGACGCGCGCTACGGCGAGCCGCAGCGCCTGCTCGGCCAGGGCAAGCCCGCCCACCTGCCGCCTAGCCAGACCGACGGCTTCGACGTGGAAGATTTCATCCGCCGCACCTATCACTACATTTGGAATTGGCGCATGCTCGGTAAGGTGCGCGATGCCTATGCCCCCGGCCTGCGCTTCTTCGGGCCGAGTGACCGGGCGCTTTACGGCACCGGCGAGTATCAATCGTTTGTGCTTTCGCTGTTGGCGATGTTCCCAGATTTGGAATTGACGGTGGACGACCTGTACTGGATGGGCAACGACCGCGAAGGCTATGCGACCACGACGCGCTGGAGCGTGGTGGGCACGCACACCGGGCCGGGGGTGTACGGCACGCCGACCGGTCGGCGCATCACCCTGTGGGGCATCACCCAGCACGTGATCAAGGACGGCCAGATCACCGAAGAGTGGATGATGTTCAACGAGTTCGATGTCATGCAACAGATTTTTCGCGACTGAGAGACCGGATCATGACCGACGCCCAACCGAGCACTCCTGCACCAGCCAAGGATAACGGCGCTGCTCCCGAGTCGGAAGCAGTCCCGATTCTGCCGAGGGGTGTTTATCTGCCTCCCGAAAACCTAGCGCGCATCGACACGCACCCGATTCGGCCGAAACTCGGGCAGCGCCCGAACCCCACCGATTACACCATCTCATTGCGCTCGAAGTTCGGCACCGACCAGCAATTGCTTCATCCGGGCGCGCGCCGCCAGAGCATGCGCGGCTTCGAGGCGAAGTACACCGACATCGTGGACTTCATCGTGCGCGCCACGCACTACATTTGGGAAGAGAAGAACGTCGGCTATATCTATGATCACTATCGCCACAACATCAACGTCGTTGACGACTATGGCCTGGCGATTGGCCGGGACAAGGTCATCGCGGGCACATTGCAATTCATCAACGCCTTTCCCGATATTCGCATCCTCGCCGACGAGATCATCTGGGCCGGCGACGACGAAGTAGGTTTCTATACCTCGCACCGGGCAGTAATCAAAGCGACTAATACCGGCTACAGCGTTTACGGCCCGCCCACCGGCAAAGCGGTCGAGTTCTGGCTGGTCGCCAATTGCATCTTCATCGCCAACGAGAACTACGAGGAGTGGGTGATTTACAATCACGCCAGCATCATTCTGCAGTTGGGTTTCGATTTGCGGGCGAAAGCGCGCGAGTTGGGCAATCAGGCGAACTTGAACGGCCTCAAGGATCAACGCTTTGGCGAGTCGCAACGGCTGCTCGGCCAGGGCAAACCCGCTCACCTCGCGCCAAAACAGACGGACGGCTTCGACGTTGAAGATTTCATCCGCCGCACCTATCACTACATCTGGAATTGGCGCATGGTCGGTAAGGTGCGCGAAGTTTACGCCCCCGGCCTGCGCTTCTTCGGGCCGAGCGACCGAACGTTGTACGGCACAGGCGAATATCAGTCGTTCGTGCTTTCGATGTTGGCGATGTTTCCGGATTTGGAACTGACGATCGACGACCTGTACTGGATGGGCAACGAGGTGGAGGGCTACCGGGTCTCGGTGCGTTGGAGCCTGGTGGGGACGCACACCGGGCTGGGGGTGTACGGGCCACCGACCGATCGGCGCATCTACATGTGGGGCATCACTCAAAATGTAGTGGAAAATGGCCGGATCACTGAAGAGTGGATGATGTTCAACGAGTTTCAAGTGATGCAACAGATTTATCGCGATTGAGAGGGCGGCGAAGAAATTGCAATGGCGCTCCAAACGGTCTTTGAAAATCCGGTCAAACGCAAACTAAAAGCGGGCCAACGCACAGTCGGCGCGTGGCTGCAAATCGCCAGCCCGATCACGGCCGAAATCATGAGCCGCGCCGGGTTCGACTGGCTGATGATTGACATGGAGCACGGCCCCGGCGACATCTCGACACTCGTCGCCCAGCTTCAGGCGATGAACGGCTCCGGCGTCACACCGTTGGTACGCGCGCCCTGGAACGATGCTGTGATCCTCAAGCGCATCCTGGATGCGGGCACCGCCGGCGTACTCGTGCCCCATGTGAACGGGCGGGCCGAAGCGGAGGCCGCCGTGCGCGCCTGCCGCTACCCGCCGGCCGGGGTGCGCGGCATCGCCGGCAGCCCGCGCGCCGCCGGCTACGGCCAGAAGATCATGGACTATCTCACGCGCGCGAATGAAGAAATCTTGGTGATGGTCGCCGTCGAGACGCCGCAGGCCGTCGCCAATCTGGATGACATCCTCAGCGTGCCCGACCTGGACGGCATTTTCATCGGCCCGATGGATTTATCCACCGCCCTCGGTCACTTCGGCGATCCCAGTCATCCGGAAGTCAAGGCCGTGATTGCCGAAGTGGAGGCCAAGGTATTGAAGACAAGCAAAGCACTGGCGACGGTCGCGAATTCCTGGGAGCAGGCCCGCAGCCTATACGAAAAAGGCTATCAATTGCTGACGGTGATAGCCGACGGTGTCTCGCTCGCCCGGTTGGCCCATGAGGCCGTAACCCAATTCCGTCAGGCGTACCCGAAGGGCTAATCGAGCAACCGCTATGACTCAAAACACTAACCGCATTCTGACCACTCACGTCGGCAGTCTGCCCCGCCCGCAGGCCGTTGTGGATCTGCTATTTGCGCAGGATCAAGGCGAGGCCTACGACCCGGCTCAGTTCGCGGCGACGATGCAGACGGCAGTGAGCGACGCGGTCGCCAAACAGGTCGCCGCCGGCGTGGACGTGGTGAGCGACGGCGAGATGAGCAAGATCAGCTATGCCACGTACATCCGCCA
>JBQTJD010000702.1:0-5454 GCA_052387475.1 Anaerolineales bacterium
CTGAAGGCGCTGCCGCGCCTGCGCGCCGCAATCACATCCATCACCGGCTTATCGTTCTGCAGCCGATGGCTGAGGAACTCAGCCACCCGGCCCGCCACTTGCGCCGAGTTCAATTCGAAGCCGGCCGGGGTCTCAAGCACCGCGATGCGCAACGGCTTCGACAGACGCGGCATGAGGCTTTGGAAAACCTTGCTGCCGCTGGCCGAGGTCTCGCCAGAACCAAACAAAATCACCAACCCGGGTGTATGGCCTTCACTCTGTTTCATCATTTATCCTGTGCGTTGACGTTGCAATTGTATCGCGTCGCGGTTGCCCGGCAGCTTACATCGCGGCTACAATTGCGATGTAAACCTATGATCCCAAGCGAAAGCGAGCTAATGGCAAATTCCCTCTGGTACAAAGATGCCGTCTTTTATCAAATTTACATCCGCGCTTTTGCGGACGGCAACGGCGACGGACACGGCGACCTCATCGGGCTGACGCAAAAGCTCGACTACTTGAGTGACCTGGGCGTGGATTGTTTGTGGATCATGCCCATGTATCCCTCGCCGCTGAAGGATGACGGCTACGACATCGCCAACTACTATGGCATCCACCCCGATTACGGCACACTCGACGACTTCAAACGCTTTCTTGACACTGCCCATCAGCGCGGCCTGCGCGTCGTCACCGATCTCGTCCTCAACCACACTTCCGATCAGCACCCCTGGTTCCAATCTGCCCGGTCTTCAAAAGACTCGCCCCATCGCGATTACTACGTATGGTCGGATATCGACCAAAAATATACAGATGCGCGCATCATCTTCCTCGACGTGGAAAAATCCAACTGGACGTGGGACGAGCAGGCCGGGCAATACTTCTGGCATCGCTTTTACGCTTCGCAGCCGGACTTGAACTTCGAGAGCCTGGCGGTGCGCGCAGAGATGATCAACGTGCTGCGCTTCTGGCTCGATATGGGCGTGGATGGTTTCCGCGCCGATGCCGTGCCGTATCTCATCGAGCGCGATGGCACCAATTGCGAGAACCTGCCGGAGACGCACGCCTATCTCAAGGAACTGCGGCGCGTGATGGAGCGCGACTATCCCGGCCGCATCCTGCTGTGTGAGGCCAATCAATGGCCGGAGGAAGTGCGCCCCTACTTCGGCGACGGCGATGAGTTTCACATGGGCTTTCATTTCCCGGTGATGCCGCGCATTTACATGGCGCTACGACGCAGCGACGCGACACCTATCATCAACATCCTCGAACGCACGCCGCCGCTGCCGGAGAACTGCCAGTGGTGTACGTTCCTGCGCAATCACGACGAGCTGACGCTGGAGATGGTGACCGAAGCCGAGCGCCAGTGGATGTGGCAGGAGTACGCGCCAGAGCCGCGCATGCGCCTCAACCTCGGCATCCGTCGCCGGCTCGCGCCACTGCTGGATACCGACCGGCGCAAGATCGAGTTGGCAAACTCGATGCTCTTCACCTTGCCCGGCTCGCCCATCGTATACTACGGTGATGAGATCGGCATGGGCGATAACATCTGGCTGCCCGACCGGCACGGCGTGCGTACGCCAATGCAATGGGAGGCCGGGCCGAATGCGGGGTTTGCGGACCGAGACGTTCCGGCGGGGCGTCTGTACAGCACGCTCATTGACGGCGAGACGTTCGGCTACCAACGCGTCAACGTGGCCGCACAACGCGCCGAGCCGCGCTCACTCTGGCACACGCTGCGCCGGATGATCACGATCCGCAAGTCCCATCCCGCCTTTGGACATGGCGCGTGTGAATTCCTCGCCGACTCCAATCCCGCCATCCTCGCCTTCATCCGCGCGCACGCGGGCGAAACCTTGCTCGCCGTGCACAATCTCTCGGCGCAGGCGCAAAACATCGAGCTTGATTTGAGCCAATGGACAGGGGCGCGCGTGCAGAGCTTGCTGCCGGCGGGTACGCCGGAAGGAGAAGCGCGGAGCGCGTCGGAACTACCGTTCCGCACTCGCTCGCCGCGAAGCGGCGCGCTGCCAGAGGAGGGCGCGCCGCTGCCAAATATCGGACCCGACCCCTATGCGTTGATGCTCGAGCCTTACAGTTATCGCTGGCTCAGACTGGGTGGGGTATGACCTACATACCTGACTCACCTTATGCATTTTGAGCAGGCATAAGCAGGTTTTGGGTGTAATGTCATACCCGCGAAAGCGGGTATCCATGCCCGGCAATGGACTCCCGCTTTCGCGGGAGTGACGGCCTGCGTAAAGTGAGTGACTGTCACTTGGCACGGCTTAGAAATAAGTTCACTCACAGCCCGCGTCCTAGCGGGTGTCCCAGACCGGCCCCATCGCGAGCGCCGCTATGCTTATGCGGTGGGGGAGAGCCGTTAACTGAAAGGTATTGCTAAATGGCTGACTCACTCTGGTGGCGCGACGGCGTCCTCTATCAAATTTACCCACGTTCCTTTGCCGATAGCAGCGGGGACGGCATCGGTGATTTGCCCGGCCTCATCGGCAAGCTCGATCATCTCGCCGCGCTCGGCGTGGCCGGCCTGTGGCTCTCGCCCATTTACCCCTCACCGTTCTACGACTTCGGTTACGACATCTCCGATTACGAAAATATTGATCCGATCTTCGGCACGCTGGCCGATTTCGACATGCTGGTCAAGGAGGCGCACACACGCGGCCTTAAGGTAATCATGGACTTGGTGTTGAACCACACCTCGCACCTGCATCCCTGGTTTGTCGAATCACGTTCCGGGCGCGATGATCCCAAACGCGATTGGTATATCTGGGCGCATCCCGGGCTCGACGGTGGCCCGCCCAACAACTGGGAGAGCGTCTTTGGCGGCAGCGCGTGGGAATACGACGCGACCAGCGGCCAATATTACTATCATCAATTTCTCAAAGAGCAGCCCGACCTCAACTGGCGCAACCCGGTGGTGCGCGCGCGCATGTGGGAGTTGATTCGCTTCTGGCTGGAGCGCGGCGTGGGTGGCTTCCGGCTCGACGCCGTCCAATTTCTCATCAAGGATGAACAGTTCCGCGACAACCCACTCACGTGGCGGCCCGATGCGCCCGGCCTCGGTCTGCGCGCCTACGACCGGCAGATTCACATCTACGACCGCGACCGGCCCGAGATGATGGACATCCTCCGCGATCTGCGACGGGTGATGGACGCCTATCCCGAACGCATGACCGTGGGTGAAACCGATGTGCTGGAAACCGCCGTCCGTTACGTGGGCCGCGACAAACTGCACCTGGCCTTCAACTTTGACTTCAATAAAGCCGGCCAGCGCGAGTTGCCGTGGCTGCCACGCACGTTCCAAAAATCCATCCTGAAATACGAGTCGCTGTTGCCGCCCGATGGCTGGCCGTGCTATGTGTTGAGCAATCACGACACCGTGCGGCACACCACCCGGGTGGGTGGTGGCCGCTTCAGCGATGCGCGCGCCAAAGTTGCCGCCACGCTGCTGCTCACGCAGCGCGGCACGCCGTTTCTATATTATGGAGAAGAAATCGGGATGCAGCAGACCGCTATCCCGCGCGAGGAAATGCAAGATCCGGTGGGTATCCGCTACTGGCCCCTCCACCCGGGCCGCGATGGCAGCCGCACGCCAATGCAGTGGGACGCGAGCGAGCAGGCGGGCTTCACCACCGGCAAGCCGTGGTTGCGCGTCAACGCCGACCACCCGCGCCGCAATGTCGCCGAGCAGGTTAACGACCCATCGTCGGTGCTGAGCGTGTACAAGCGCCTCATCGCGTTGCGCAACGGGTCGCCCGCCCTGCAACGCGGCAGCCTGAAATTTTTGCTTCACCGCCCGGTGGAGGGCATGGCCTACCTGCGCGAGGCCGAGGGGCAAAGCGTGCTCATCGTCCTCAACTTCTTCGCGCGCGACCTCACGCTGCGCCTCGACGAGCGCTTGCCTGTGCCGCACTGGGCGGTGCGTTTTAGCACTGTCGCCGGCAGCCACGCGCGTGTGCAGGATGCCGGTCGCACTGTGCAACTTGCACCATTCGAGGCGTGCATTTTGGAAGCCGAGTCAGATTATTGAGGGATTTTGCGATTTGGTGATTGAGGGATTTCGCAATCACTTTAGCAATCGCGTTCATTTGACTCAAGCACACCAATTCCAAAGGAGGGCAGCATGACCCCGGCAGAGCTTCGTGATCGATCTCGAGCGTTTTCGCTCCGTGTGATTAAAATGGTGCAGGCGCTGCCAAACGACAAAGTCGCTGAGGTCTTGGGAAAACAGGCATTGTGGTCGGCGACTTCCGTTGCGGCGAATTACCGCGCGGCCTGTCGCGCTATTGGCACTCCCACGTTCCTTGCGAAGTTATCAATAGTGGTCGAGGAGGCCGACGAAACTGAATTCTGGCTGGAGTTGATTCGCGATGCAGGTCTGGTAAAACCAGCGCGCCTCGCCGGCCTGCTGAATGAGGCGGAGCAAATCGTCAAAATCATGTCTGCTTCACGCAAGACAGCGCGTCAACGCAAACCAATCACAAAATCACTCAATCACCAAATCAGCAAATGATTGCAATTGAAACGGCCCGTAAACTAAAAGCCGCCGGCCTCCAGTGGTCGCCGGCGCTGCACGACTTCTTCGCCATTCCCGAGCGCGGGCTGGATGACCGCCTCTTTGTCATCAGCGATTTGCCCGTTAACATCGGCGAGATGCAGGGGCAGAGCGTGTTCACGTTTGAGGGCGCAGTGGAGTGGGCGCTCGATTACATCGTGACGACCGAGGCCATCTGGCTGCCCACCGAGGCGCAGTTGCGGCGTATGATCGAGAGCCGCATGCCCGAGGACGCCGGCATTTTGCTCAACCTCACTTGTCTGGCCGAGGGCTACCGCGTCACTATTCAACCGGCAGGCGAACCGTTGCACTTCAGCGCCACCTCAGCCGAGGAAGCGTACGCGGCGGCGTTGCTCCGGCTTCTTACCTCTGAAACTGGGTGAGTGTGTACATCAACGTGAAGTTCGTGCTTGTCACCCTGAGCGGCGAACCACGTTCGCGCGCGAAGGGTCTCACCCGGTATAGACCTGCGTCATACCCGCGTAAGCGGGTATCCATGCCGCTAGCATTGGACTCCCGCTTTCGCGGGAGTGACGAACGACCATCATCCTTTCCAACGAGTGGTTGTAGTTCCGTTCAATCTCCATCGAAATCCGTTCCATCCGTTGAAACGAAAGTCGCTATAATCTCCGCCGATGCACCCGGCAACGATTGGCCGCTACGAAATCAAAGGTGAACTGGGGCGCGGCGTCATGGCCACCGTCTTCCACGGCTTCGACCCGCGCTTCCGGCGCGACGTGGCCGTGAAGGTGCTGCCGCGCGAATTCCTGCACGACCCCACCTTCCGCGCGCGCTTCGAGCGCGAGGCGCAGACCATCGCCAGCCTCGAGCATCCGGCCATCGTGCCGGTGTACGATTTTGGTGAAGAGGACGGCCAACCCTTTATCGTGATGCGGCTGATGTTA
>JBQTJD010000703.1:0-3154 GCA_052387475.1 Anaerolineales bacterium
AAGAAAGTTGCGTGGATCACAACGTGCACGCAGGCGTTTGTGAATGAAACGTTCTACGATGGACTGGGCCGCGCCATTCAGCAACGGGCCGAGATCGCCGAGGGCAACTCGCAATCCGTGGTGAATACCGTCTATGACGCTGTCGGGCGAGCGGTCACGACCTTTGTGCCGACCTCGGAAAGCTGGACGACGGCCTTCTCGCGCCCGGCCGGTTGGGACATCCGCCCGAAGACGACCACGGCCTACGACGCGCTGAGCCGCCCGACGGTCATCACCGCGCCGGATGGCACGACCACCAATCACTACTATGTGTTGGATAACAACCCCGGCGGTCAGGGTTACACGGCGACGAACCTGTGGCTGCATTCGGTAAAGGACGCCAACAACCATGCCCGGCACGAGGTCATGGATGCGTTCGGACGGACAGTGAAGGTCAGGGAGTTTACGGGCACGAGCTTTCCGTGGTCGCTGTATGCCGAGACGGTCTATGTGTATGGGCGCAACGGTTTCATCGAATCTGGCCCAATGCGCCAGATGTATCAACGCTATCGTCTGGGAGCCATCGGCGTGAAGTAGAAAAGCAGTCTGGTTGACAGGGAAACCGGCAGCATTCAGATGACTCGGGAGCCAACCGACTTATGGATTATCCTTATCCTCCGCTTGTTCCTCTATTGCAGTTTCACCGCACGCCCGATGAATATCGGCGATTGAAGGCGTTATACCTGTCAAGTTTGGTGGGCGGGACTAAGTATCCTTCTCCTGTTGATGAGTATTGGAGAATTGTGCCCCACCATACATACGCATACTGCCCAATCTGTCGGACGCAATACCGTGAACCGGCAGACACACATGAACTGCGCGGTTGGGGACCATCTCAGGATTTGTTGCAAGTGTTGTATGGTGTACCTGGTGAGTATCCAACTAACTCTCCCTGCCCCCACTTCTTAGGCATTCATGCCTTTCTCAACCTGCATGGGAATCTGCCCAGCGAAATCACTTATCTGGAAAACTCAACCGGCGAAGTCCCTTATCTCACCCCCTGGTTCTTCCCGGGCGACATCGAATCCTATGCCGTGTTGCACGCATTACCAATTTGCCGCATTGAGGCCGATCAGTTCGTGCCCCGCTACACAGTGTTCAGCTTGACTTACTTTAACCAGGATCCCAAACTGGTGCTGAAGCGTCACTACGCGGTGGAGGCAGAGCGCGGGAAGAATGACCCTGAGTATGATGCCGCCACTGTCTATCCCCCTGGTGCAATTTACACCGGACGCGAGGATGAAACACTCTACGATTTGCCCTCGTGGGCGGCGCGCGGCCTATTGGGCTGGCTGGATTTCACCCAGGCCAATACACCGCTACAAATCGGCGTCGGGTCGAAACTGCCTGAGATTTACCAGCAAATACAAGGGAGCCGAAAGACTTACGTGTGGCGCAAAGGACGTATCCATCCCTTTTAGAAACAGTCACTTCCGCCCCCTCAAGGCCTAACTCCAATCAGCACCCCCTCGGGGGCTGCCCGACGAGTGACGACTTCAATCGTAGCAACTCCACCAAACTGGGCGCGAACTGGACCGAGCGCGCGGGCGATCTGGAGATCAACAGCAACCTGCTGCGTAACGCCGGCACCGCGACTGACAATATCGCCACGTTCTGCGGCACGTATACCAACGTGCTCGTTTCATCACAAGTGCAGATTGCCAGCGGCGGCGGGACGTATGCCGGTTGCGGCGGCCCGACCCCGACGCCCACCAACACCCCGACACCTACCAACACGCCCACTCCGACCCCCACCACGTCAGGCGGCAATACCTGCATGGCCACCGGTTTGCTGGACAACTTCAATCGCGCCAATGGCACGATCGGCATCAACTGGTCGGGTTCAACCGGCGGCTACAGCATCGCGTCCAACAAGCTGGATGTCGGCTCCGGGCGGGACATCTATTGGAACCCCACGTCGTTCGGCACGACCCAAGAAGCCTGCATTGTGGTCTCGACGCTGGACACCACCGCTCAGGAGATCGGCCTGATCCTGAAATCCCAGGCCAGTGATAACCAGGCGCCGGGGTTGATCGAAGTCTTCTACTACCCGTATGACGCCTCGAATGGCGAAGTGCAGGTGTGGACGTATACGACCGCGCAAGGCTGGGTGCAGCGTGGCGGCGGGTTGCCGATTGCCTTTGCGGCTGGCGACCGGCTGGGGGCGCGCGCCAAGGCCGATGGGCAGGTGGAGATCTATCGCAACAGCACCCTGTTGGGCACGCGGGATGTGACCGGCTGGCCGTATTACGCGAATGGCGGGTACATCGGTCTGTGGATGAGCAGCGATGCGGGCGACGCGCTGTTGGACGACTTCAGCGGCGGCACGGTCAGCGGGGCCTTCACCCCCAAGACCAAAGGGCTGGCGATGATCCGCGCCCGGTCACGAGCGGTGGTCAACCCGCCGCCCACGAACACGACCTGGCGCGTGTACTACTACGCCGCGGGCAAGCCCATCGCGATGCGCGTCATGCCAGCGAATGAAAACACCGGCACGCTGTATTACCTGCACAGCGACCACCTGGGCAGCACGAGCGTGACAACGTGCGGCAACACGACCGCGCCGTGCACGGCAGTGGGCAGTGTCTTCTCGCGCCAGCGTTACTATCCGTATGGCGAGATCCGACCGGGCGGCACGGGTACGCAGCCGACGACGATTGGCTACACCGGGCAGCGCAGAGAAGATCCCGGGCTGGGCAGCTTGATGTTTTTCCAAGCGCGGTATTTTTCACCTTATCTTAACCGGTGGCTCCAGCCCGACAGCATTGTACCCGACCCCGGTAATCCACAAGACCTGAACCGCTACACATATTCTCGGAACAATCCGATCCGGTACACAGACTCCAGTGGGCACTGTATTGATGGTGTCTCGACAGCTCTGTGTTTTGCAGTGCTCTTCATAATCGGCGGTGGGGGCATAGGCGCGATTGACTACCACTGGAATGTGAACGGCAATTCAGGGTGGGCGGAAGGTGGGGACCCTGGTGGTACTCTCAAGGCAGCGGGCGATGGGGCGGCTACTGCTGCAGCAGCGGTCAGCTTGACGCTTGATGTAGCTATCGCTGTTCCACTAGCGGCAACCGGTATTGGTGTCCAACTCAATAACCCTCAGATC
>JBQTJD010000704.1:0-1929 GCA_052387475.1 Anaerolineales bacterium
ACCAACACAGACCGCGGCTCCCCTCCCAACCACCGCGCCTCCGACTGAAGCCCCCATCAGCGCCATCAACCCCGATGCGTACGCGCTAAAAAAAATCGCCGAGGGATTTGACGAGCCCGACTTTCTCACCCATGCCGGCGATGAGAGCGGGCGGCTGTTCATCGTCGAGCAGCCGGGCACGATTCGGGTGATGCGTGACGGCGTGGTGTTGCCAGAACCGTTCCTCGATCTGCGCACGCGTGTGGAAGATGGCGGCAACGAGCAGGGCTTGCTCGGCCTGGCCTTTCATCCGAAGTTCACCGACAACGGGATTTTCTTTGTGAACTACACCGACGCGGGCGGCGATACGATGGTGGCGCGCTTCCGCGTCAGCGACGACCCCGACCGCGCCGACCCACAGAGCGAGCGACCAGTGCTGCGCGTGGATCAGCCGTATGCCAATCACAACGGCGGCGACCTGGCCTTCGGGCCGGATGGCTACTTGTACATCGGCCTGGGCGATGGCGGCGCAGCCGGTGACCCGGAGAACCGCGCGCAGAATCTCAATGAGCTGTTGGGCAAGATGCTGCGGATTGATGTGGATGTGCCCGAGGAGGCCGGGGGCCCATACCTCGTGCCGGAGGATAACCCGTTCCTCGGGCGCAGTGACGCGCGACCCGAGATCTGGGCCTACGGCCTACGCAATCCGTGGCGCTACTCGTTTGATACGCTCACCGGTGATTTGTACATGGGTGACGTGGGGCAGAACGCGATTGAGGAGATTCACTTTCAACCAGCGGGCAGCGCGGGCGGTGAGAATTACGGCTGGCGCTTCTTCGAGGGCACACGGGAATACGATGACGCCGCCTCCGCGCCGCCGGGCCTGATCCCGCCGGTGACCGAATACACTCACGCCGAGGGCGGCTGCTCGGTGACGGGCGGCTACGTTTATCGCGGCGACGCGCTGCCCGCGCTCAATAGCGTGTACCTCTTTGGCGATTACTGCTCGGGCATCATCTGGGCGTTGTATCGCGACGCCGCTGGTGCGTGGCAGCGGCTGACCTTCGGCGAAACCGATTTCTCGATCAGTTCGTTCGGGCAAGATCAGGCCGGCGAGCTGTACGTCCTCAATCATCGTGCCGGCGAGGTGTATCAACTGGTGGCGAGTGGGCCGTAACGCAGACCGACGCTTGCCGCCCTCTATCGTTCCCTTGTATAATCGCCGCACGTTCAAGTTGTCTCCCAAATGCCTCTCAATCTGCTTGCAGCATGAATCCTTCCGCAGCATGCGCGTGTGAAAGGAGGTGGAACGCTCTCGGTCAACTGACTTTCTGCCCTCTCTTTTCGTGTTCACGTTTGAGTTTCTCTTTAGGAGGAGAATCACAATGAAGCAACAATTGCACAAGCTGGTATCCGGCCTCGTGCTCGCCGCCCTGGTGTTGGCGGCCTGCGCGCCGGCAGCCACTGTAGCGCCCCAGCCGACCACGGCTCCCACCAGTGCGCCAGCCCCCACCACCCCCCCGGCCGCAGCCGGCAAGGTCTGCGAAGTGACCGATACGGGTGGTATTGACGACAAGGGCTTCAACCAGACCGCTTTCCTCGGCGCGCAAAACGCCGCCACGGAACTCGGTTGGGAAGCGACCTTCCTCGAGTCACAGCAGCAGACCGATTACGAGAAAAACATCAAGGAGTTTGTAGACTCCGGGTGTGATCTGATCGTGACCGTTGGTTTCCTACTTGGTGATGCGACGCAAGCCGCAGCGGCCGCGTACCCTGATCAGAAATTCCAGATCATCGACTTTGCGTATGACCCGGTGATCTCGAACGTGTGGGGCCAGGTGTACGCGACGAATGAAGCCTCGTTCCTCGCCGGCTATTTGGCGGCGGGCATGAGCAAGACCGGCGTGGTCGGCACGTTCGGCGGCATCAACATCCCGCCGGTATCCGACT
>JBQTJD010000705.1:0-2449 GCA_052387475.1 Anaerolineales bacterium
TTTTCCGGCGTGGCTTGCGTGCGGCGGCAAAGGAACTCGATCAACGCTACGGCATCCGCTCGCTCGACCGCGCGGTGTTCACCGGACATGGGGCTGAGGGCTGCATGGTTCCGAATCAATACTGGACGCCGGGCATGCTCGCGCCGATGCCGCTGATGGGCAAATACTTCTCGTTCTACGAGAACAAGTTTTATCCCCCACACGCGCTCGGTCGCAAGAACGTCGAACGATTCGTATCCGAGTTGTATTCGGAGAATTCCGGTGCGTGTCGCTTCCATCGCAAGTGGACGGAGGAGATCATCGACGATATCGTCAGCGCCCATTTCCTGTTGCCCGATCTCGATTACTGGCAGATGAACTTCAAAGTTGCCAAAGCCATCCACGACCATCAATCGGCGCGCGGCGTGCCGTGGGAAAGCGAGCGTGTGGTGGATCTGGTCTTCGGCTTTTTAGAGAACTGTGAGCGCGATGGATTGAAGGATCCCGAACTTTTAGAATGGCTCGCTCACTTCCGCGCTGACAAGTGGCAAGCAGCGCGTGATTTCTGGCAGGCGATGTACGATGGCATGTGCGAAGCCTTCGAGCAAGGTCTGGCTGAGCCAAATCCAACTCCAAAGAAATAGCGCAACACTCGTCTTGACCCGTGTCTTCAACGACGATCACTAGCCCGAGCAACCCGCGTATCAAGCACGTCGTGCGCCTGCGCCAACGCCGCCATCGCGAAGCCGAAGGAGTAATGGTGATTGAAGGCGCCGACGAGTTGGCGCTGGCGCTCGCGAGCGGCGTGCAACCCATTACCGTTTTTCATTGTCCCGAGCTTGCGCGCGGCAGCCTTCACGTTTCACGTTTCACGCATCTGGTTGAGTTCGTCGAAGTTTCGAAACCTGTCTTTGAAAAGATCGCGTACCGTGAAAACCCGGATGGCTGGCTGGCGATTGCGCCCGCGCTGCGGCGAGGGTTGGCCGAACTTGACGACATCATTAGTCGCGCGTCCAACGCGCTCCTACTTGTGGTCGTTGGGGTGGAGAAGCCGGGCAACCTCGGCGCGATGCTGCGCACGGCAGACACCGCCGGCGTGGACGCGCTGATTGTGTGTGACCCGGCCACCGACTTCGGCAACCCGAACGTTGTGCGCGCCAGCCGGGGCGCGCTGTTCACCGTGCCGGTGGCGCAGGCTAAGAGCACGGAAGTGCTGAACTGGCTGAAAGCACTGAACATGCGGATTGTGGCCGCCACGCCGGGCGCATCGGTGGATTACACCGAGGTGGATATGCGTGGGCCGATTGCGATTGCGGTGGGCGCGGAGGACACAGGCCTGAGCGATGAATGGCTGCGGCGCGCCGACGCGCAAGTCCGCATCCCGATGGTGGGGAAAGTGAACTCGCTCAACGTTTCAGCCTCAGCGGCGCTGTTGTTGTACGAGGCAGTGCGGCAGAGGGCGGAACCACTGAAACGCTGAACAAGCTGAAGCCACTGCGCTGTCAGTGTGCTCAGCGTCCTCAGCAGTTCAGTGGTTCAAATGGATGCGAGACGCGCAGACCCGAAATCCGATGTCCTGGTTGATGAATGAGTCGGGATCGCTCCTGAGGCGGAACGCGGAGCGGCAGTGCCTATGATGATTACGCCACGACCCGCCGCGCAACACCCGCGTACCGGGATTGCCGCCGTTGAATGGGTCTTGGACAATACCTTTTCTGTTCTGATACGCCTTCTCATCCCACCCATCGAGGCACCACTCGCAAACATTGCCGGCCATATCCACGCAGCCATACGGGCTGTCGCCTTTCGGGCTGTACTGGCCGACCGGAGTTGTATCTCCGACGTTCAGACCGAAGTTGCAGCGCGTGTCATCCGGCTCGGCATCGCCCCACGGCCACAGCCGGCCATCGGTGCCGCGCGCTGCCTTCTCCCACTCGGCTTCTGTGGGCAGGCGGAAGCGCCAGCCCGCCGGCAAGGCGCGTACCCCGGTTTCATTCAGCCAGCGGCAAAAGGCCACCGCGTCATCCCAACTCACCAGCGTCACGGGATGAGCTTGCTTCTCGGCCACGCTGCTCTCTGGCCCGCGCGGGTGCTGCCAGTCTGCGCCTTTGATTTCTTTCCAGATACTGCCGGTCCAATTCCAGCCGCTGCCCTTCTCTTCCGCCGTAGTTTTGTAGCCGGTCGCTTTCACGAAGGCTGCGAACTGCACAACGGTGACGGGCGTCCGCGCCATGTAAAACTCGGAGACGAAGACCGTTTGCTGAGGCTTCTCTTCGTCGTCGGCTAGCTCATCCGTATTGGCGCTGCCCATGCGGAACTCGCCCGCCGGGATGCGAATAAGTTCCATCTCAAACGGCGCGGTGAGTTTAAGGCGGTCGGGGTTTGGCTTCAGACTCTCGAGGAAATACGTTTTCTCCGAGGTGGCGCGTCTCGGGTCTTGAAATACAGCACGCTCAATCGCCTGGCGGAC
>JBQTJD010000706.1:0-18261 GCA_052387475.1 Anaerolineales bacterium
GAGGAGTCGCGCAGGGCAACGATGAGAGGCTTGATGCCGCGCGGGTCGCCGATTTGCCCGAGGGCCTGGATGGCGATCAAGCGCACGCGAGCATCTGGCATCGCCACTGCGTCAATCAACGGCTCGACCACGCCGATGCGTCCGAGCGCGACGGCTGCCGCCTGCCGCACCGCCAGATCCGGGTCATCCATCATCGCCAATCGTAACGCTTCGGCCGCGTTTGGCTCCCGGTTGTCACCCAGGATGCGGGCGGCGCGGGCCCGGGCCGTCGCATCCGGATCATGCAAGGCTTTAATGAGATATTCGAAGTAGCGGTCCCAGGCTTTCTGTTCGTCGAGCGAGCCGGTTTTCAGTCGAGACGAGGTCATAGCCGAAGTGGAGTTGCTGAGTTGAAGTAGCGGCATTATACCGGAGGCGCTATGTATACGCGGATGGAAGAGGTTGGGGTTTTGGATTTCAGATTGTACATCTGAAATTTCCAGACCTTCAACTTGGCCGGATGCGTCGCAACACTATCTCGGGAAGCAAGCGTGCTTCGGGTGTCCGTAGAGCAAAAGCCGCCAGCCAGAACACGGCTGCCCCCAGCATCACGCCGCCCAGCGCGGTGAACCACGGTGGCCATTGAGCGGTCACAGTGTTCCAAACGAGCAATCCCGTTGCCATCACACCGGTAGCCAATGCGGTGCGCCACAGCCCGGGCCATAAACGGGCAAAGTCCATCCCGTCGAGGCGGCGGCGCAATAGCCAGGCGAGTAACATCATTTCAAGAGTCGTGGCGACGGTGTTGGCAAAAGCCAACCCGGCGTGAGAGATGCCCACCACGCCGAACCATGTCGAAAAAGGAAAGTTGAGTGCGATGTTGAGAACCATGACGGCTGCGCCCACCCACACCGGCGTCCACGTATCTTTCAATGCGTAGTATGAGCGCGAGAGGATTTCGACGACGGAATGGCTGACGAGGCCGAGCGTGAAGAACCTCAGCGCGGCAGCGACCAGGCGGGTGGACTCCGCGTCGAATTGTCCGCGTTGAAAGAGCATCGTAGTGATCGAGTCGCCCAGCACCAAAAGCCCTATCGTCGCCGGGATGGCGAGAAACAAAATCATCCGCACCGTATCGGCGAGGCTGGCGCGCATGGCTTTTATTTCGCCGCGCGCCACCATCGCTGAGAAGGCCGGCAACGCGGCGATGGAAATGGCTTGTGCGATGATGACCTGCGGCATGGTGAAGACGCGCCACGCATAGTCCAGCGCGCTCGCCCCGCCCAGACGGTAAGTTGCCAGCGCCGTGCTGACGAGAAAGTTGAGTTGCACCGCCGCTACGCCAAGCAAACGCGGGGCCATCAACACCGCCACTTCACGCACGGCGGGGTTGTCGAGGCTGAGGGTGAACGTGAAGCGCGCCTGCGGCAATCGCGACAACGCCGGCAGTTGCACCGCCAGGTGCAGGGCCGAGCCAAGCACCGCCCCCCACGCCAGTCCATAAATCCCCATACTCGGCGCCCACACCAGCAAGCCGAAGATCATGCCCAGCCAGTAGCACGTCGGCGCGAGGGCTGGCAGCAGAAAATGCTGATGGACATTGAGGACGCCCATCAGCAGGCCGCTCACGCCAAAAATGGCGGGGGAGATGAGGAGGATACGCAACAGTACCTCAGCGAGGAAACGCGTCTCGCCCGCCAATCCCGGCGCGACGACTCTCACCACCCACGGCGCGAAGATGGCCGAGAGTGTGGAGACAAGCGCCAGCGCGACGGCGACAAGCACCATCAGCCCGCTGGCCAACCGCCAGGCCCCAGCCCGGTCATCGCGCGTGATGAAGCCTGTGAACGTGGGGATGAAGGCCGAGGCGAGCGCGCCGCCGGCGACAAGGTTGAACAGGATGTCAGGAAAACGAGCGGCGGCGGTGAAGGCATCGAGCACCGGACCAGTGCCGAAGGTCTTCGCGACAAGGATTTGCCGGATGAGGCCGGTGAGGTTGCTCAACAAAAAGGCCGCCATCACTGTGACGGCAGCCCGAGTAATTTGGCGCTGAGATGTATTCACGGTGGGCATTATATCGGCATCGAAACACTATGCGTTTCGATGCTTAAGACCAAGGCGCGAATGCGCCTTTGCCCAGAATCGCGAGAGCCGGGGACGCCGACCCCGGCTCTCTCAAGGAGGAGAAGAAGAGTTATGCCCTTCTGCCCGTCAGAATAGCATACCCCCCTCTATCTGACTGGTTTGTGAACCTACGCCAAGCCTACGGTTGCCCTACGCCAAGGTTGAGGTTGGATGGTTTTCCCCATCGGTTGAGTCGTCGAAAAACTCAATCGCCAACGCATGCAAATTTTGGATCAGGGGGTGCTCGCAGAGATCGGTCTCTCGCAGACTGGCGACCACTGCGCGGTAATACCAGCCCGTCTCGGCGCGGCCCCGTTTGAACCGCAACCATAGCCGATCACCGTGCGCCGCTTCATCCGCAACCAGTGAGCGCAAGTTATGGAGTTTGTCGGCGGCTGAGACAAGTTGTACCTCATGCGTCGCCGTCCGCAGGTAGGCGATGGTGTGCTGTTTGCGGTGCTCCCACGTATCGCTTTTGTCCGGCTCGGAACACCCTTCCACTATCCCCGCCACCCGTTCCCCGAACCTTGCCCGCAGATCGGCCAACGTCGTGGTCGTGTCCTCGAGCGTATCGTGCAATAGCGCCGCCACCAGCAATTCGGCTTCGGTTTCTCCATATTGAAGCAAAGTCAACATTACCCCAACGGGATGGACGATGTAAGGCACATCAGTTCCCTTCCGCCTTTGATGAGCATGGGCGCGTGCGGCGAACCGCAATGCGGCGTCGATGAGGGCGTCATACATACCAGCTTAGCCCCTCGTGTGCGACAGCCATCGTTTCGGTGTGATTGGCTGCTCCACACTGGTTCACTTCTTCTTCGGTCACCGAAAGTATACATCACGCGTTACGTCACCCACATTGGCTATCTCATTCCAGGGCATTCCGCGTTTATAATCTTGTCATCGTTATCTCGGATCACAGGAGGTCTGCATGTCTGAGAAACTCGACTATTCTCGCCGGCTATTTTTGCGCGCCGCCGGGCTAAGCGTTGCAGGAGTCGCCGTCGGCGCGGGAGCCGCGTGGGCTTACGGGCAAACAACCGACACAGAGGTGGCGCACTCAGTCATTGCCCAGCTTCAATCGCAACTGGCTGCGACGCAGTTCGAAAAAACCACACTTGAGGGATCGTTCGCTACGCTGAACCAGCAAGTGCTGACGCTCGACTCACAGTTGGGAGCAGCCACGACGCAAAACGCACAATTGGCCACGGCGCTGACTGACTCGCAGAAAGAGTCGGATACCCTCAAAAGTCAATTAGCTGAGTTGCAGGTGAAGCTCACTGGGGCCGAGGGCAAACTGACTGAGTACAAAGACCTCATCGGCTTGTACGATCAACTCGAAAACGTAGGGTTAGATACGCTGGCGCAAAACGGGTTGCAGACCGCCGCGGGAGGCTTGACCAGCGCGTTGGGCTTACTGCCGTTGGTGCAGACCGGCTTGCAGTCCGCGCGTGGGCTGCTGGATGAGTTTGAGAAGGTGCTGCCCGATTTCCATGATGGGCTTACGTGGCTGAGCGGCCAAATCATCAATCTCAAACTAGGGATGTTTGCACTGGAGAAAGCGGCGCAGGCCACGCTGACCAACACTGCCACGGGGGTGGTGGCCGTGTTTGGCGGCTTCATCACCTTCGTGCTCGATTACCTGCCGTTCGACATCGGCAAGCAGACGCGCGCGGCCTTCGATAATGCCCAATCCGTCATTACTCAGACATCCAATATGACGGCGCAGACCGATGACCGCGTGTTCAACAAAATGTCGCGCTATGTAAGCGACGGCCCCAATAGCTGGCAGAAAAAACTCGTCTCACCACTGCGTGAACAAACGATGGCCCCCACCGATCAATTGCTCACCGCTGTGAATGACGCACACACAACCTTCAACACGGCGCTCTCAGCGCCCGTTCAGGCGGCCCTGGAACAACGAGCCGGCTTACGGCAAAAGATCGTCGAGCACCGCGTAGCGCACGCCCTGTAATACAAAGGCGGGCAGGTCGATCAGGCCTGTCCGCTTTTTGTTTCCGCAGTGAAGCGCCATCCGCTCCTCATCCATCAACGTCGCTATCGAGCCTGGCGCTGGCCGCTGCTACTCATCAGCATTGGGATCGCGGTGCTGTGGTGGTTCGCACCAGGTTGGGCCGGAACGGACTATCTCATCCTCACTCAGTACGGGCTGCTTGCCGGTTTGGGCATCAGCCTGGCGCTATTATTGTTTGCCAGCATCGCCCCGGCGCTATGCTACGTGCAGTGCCGGGCCAAATATCTGCAAGTGAGCGTGCCGCTCTTCAGCGTGGCGATTTCCTACGCCCGCATTCGCAACGTCCGCCCCATCAAATTTACAATAGGTGATGAGCGCGGGCTGCGGCGAGAACTCATCGCGCCGTTTGTTGGACAGACAGCGGTGGCCGTGGATTTGAGCGGCTACCCGATGCGTGAACGGTGGCTGCGTGTCTGGCTGGGCAGTTTCATGTTTCTGTCCAATCGCGCCACTGGGCTGCAGTTCATCACCCACGATTGGATGGCCTTCAGCCGCGACCTCGACATGCACCGCACTGAGGCGAAAACCCAGATCCGCCGCTGAGGTGAAAGGCAAGGTATAGGATGGCACACCCCCAGTTGCAGGCTGGCGAGATCGTGTTGCGCGAATGGAATCGACAGACCGGGTTAAGTGAAACTGTTTTGCCGTTCAGCACACTGGATGAGTTATTCACGCTCTGCCTCAGCGTTGCCGCGCCGGAGATGCTTGACCGGATTGTGTTACGAGGTATAGATCATGAACATGCGCCGCGCACCGTGGCCTTTGAGTTTCAATCCATCACGATCACTTCACAGAGAAATGGTGAATAACTGATATAGATATATCGTAGTCGTAGTAGTCCCTGTGGATTTGTGGAGAAGCTGCCAAACGGGCCGGCAAACCGTAGATCCAGGAGATATGATTTGGGCCGCCCGAAGATGCAGCCCTGGTTCACGCGCCGGCTTCCACAATCGAAAGTGAATAGATTGTGGAAAGTGGGGACGATCGTTTATCCTGGCCAGCATGCCAAAATGTGGGTCAAATATATAGACTTGAGCCGTGTGTATGGCCCTATATACAGGTAGGTGCTAAAAGAAAGCTAACACCGTTATCGCCAGACTTTCCGGCGTTATCCCCAAAGCGCCCCCATTGTCCACAGTTATTCAGTGGTTATCCCCAGAGGCCGTCTCTTTTATAACATAAACCTATCTCTAATAACATAAGTAAATCAAGCAATTTCCATACACCCCCCAGATATGCCGCTTAAACAAAAGCGGGGCCATTACAGGCCCCGGAAATTTTCGGATACCGAGTTCTCTTATGCTGGCAGGCCTACCTGGCTAAAAAGCCGCTCCCGAAGGGCGATTAGCTCGCGCCGGGTGCTATCGTTTCGTTCAATGGCATCGGCGACCTTTTTGCACCCATACATGATGGTGGTGTGATCGCGGTTGCCTAAAACTTCCCCAATAGCGGGCAGAGAGGCTGCCGCTTCCTCACGGATGAGGTACATCGCCACCTGGCGCGCCCAGGCGATGTCTTTTGACCGATCCGGGCCGAGCAAGGCGCTTGTGGAGGTGTGATAGTAGTCGGCCACCGCGCTGATGATTTGTTGCGCTGTGAGCGCGCGGCGCTTCGGCGAGAGATCGGCAATGGCCGAAGCCGCCAACTCCATCGTGACCGAATTCCCGATGAGATCGGCATAGGCGATGACGCGGGTGAGCGCGCCCTCCAACTCGCGGATGTTGCTTTGCACGCGGCGGGCGATCAGTTCGATCACTGCCGGGTCCAGCTCGCGGCGGCTGCGCTCGGCCTTGGAGCGGAGAATGGCTTGCCGCGTCTCGAAATCCGGCGGCTGAATATCGACCGTCAGGCCCCATTCGAACCGCGATCGCAAACGCTCCTCGAGCGTGACCATGGCCTTGGGCGGTCGATCGGACGAAATCACCAATTGCTTGTCGTGTCCATGTAACGTGTTGAAGGTATGAAAGAACTCTTCCTGTGTGGATTCTTTGCCGGCGATGAACTGAATGTCATCGATCAACAGCACATCAATGCTGCGATACTTCTCACGGAATGAGTCGGTCGTGTGGGTTCGGATGGCGTTGATGAGATCGTTGGTGAACTCTTCCGAGGACACATACACCACTTGCAAGCCGCGCTGCGCACACGCATTGCCGATAGCCTGCAGCAAATGCGTCTTGCCCAGCCCCACCCCGCCGTACAGGAAAATGGGATTGTAAGCCCGGGCCGGGTTTTCCGACGCGGCCATGCAGGCCGCATGGGCCAGCCGGTTGCTCGGCCCGACGACAAACGTGTTGAAGGTATATTTTGAATTGAGTTTGCTTGGGATAGCTTCGAACATAATCGGCTCGTTGGCCGGCGAAACCTCAACGACCGGTTCGACCAGACGTTCGGCCGCTTTATTGGTCCATACGATAAAGCGCACTTCCAGACTATTGCGCCCGGCGATGGTGCTCAAAGTTCGCTTGACTGAACTCTTGAGGCGATTCTCCAGCCAATCTTTGGCGTAGGCATTGGGCGCACCAATCACAAAGGTGCCGTCTTCCTGAGTGACGAGGGTCGTATCCTTTACCCAGGTATCAAAAGTAGATTTGGGCATTTCCATTTGCAGCTGCCCGAGTACAGTTTGCCAGAGCTTCTCTGTTTGCATAGTTTCATTCCCCGACACGCCACCCATCTGCACTCGACAACAATTTCACCTCGATGAATACCATCGAGGCTCAAATGTTGAAAACACACTGGACTGTGTCTAATCGATCAGCGGAGCCGAGATTGGGCGTGAGGAGTACGCCGCCTCCGAGTCAGTGATGAGTTGCGTGTTCCGTTTCCAGAGTGGGCGCATTCTAGCAAAACGGCTATGAGGTTTCAATACGCAAGCAGCGCGCGAGTGTAAAAGAATCGCAATTTTTAAGAAGTCAGTGATCTAACCCTGCGAACGAAAGGGGAAGTATAACTGCACTTGACCTCTACCCCCAGTGGTGTCCCCTCATTTCAAGCAGCCCCCAAATATTGGGTAGAGTCGGAGCGAAAGAACACCGAGAAAGACTACTTGAGGCCCTCTTCAGTGATACAGCAATTCATGATTCTTACACATGAAGCCTGTGTTGTGGAAGTTCAACGCCACTTAATCAAACTGTAGCCGCGCTTCGAGGTGACTCCTGAGCTGGTATTTGCACGAGTCGTGCGCGTGTGCGAATCAGCACCCACTTATCCCAAGAACAGGAATTGAGTTCCACACTTTTCTCCACATTTTCGCTGGGTTATCCACAGAAACTTGGTAGTTATCCACAGTGCGCCAACGCTATAATCACTGCATGCGGGCCGAATTTTCCAAACGATTATTGGGGTGGTATCGCGTCCATCGGCGTGAACTGCCGTGGCGAGATAGCCGCGACGCCTATCGGATATGGATTTCGGAAGTCATGTTGCAGCAGACGCAGGTTGCGACGGTGAAGCCCTATTACGCGCGCTGGCTCAACCGCTTTCCAACGTTGCAGGCGCTGGCCGAGGCGCCGCAACGCGACGTGCTGGCTGTATGGGAAGGTCTGGGCTATTACTCGCGCGCCCGAAATTTGCACCGCGCCGCGCAAACCGTGATGGCGGACTATGGCGGCCAGTTGCCGCGCACGGTCGATGAATTGCGAACGTTACCGGGGGTGGGCCGCTACACGGCTGGCGCGATTGCCTCGATTGCCTTCGGCGCCGATGCTGCCGTACTTGATGGCAATGTCAAGCGCGTGCTGGCGCGCGTGTTCAACTACGCTGAAGATGTGAAATCGCCGCGCGGCGAAAAAGAGTTATGGATGCTGGCCGAAAGCCTCGTGCCCACGGGCCGCGCGGGCGATTACAATCAGGCGCTGATGGATTTGGGGGCCACGGTCTGCACACCGCGCAACCCGACCTGTTTGCTTTGCCCGCTGCTCGGGATATGTGAGGCGCAGAAGCAGGGGCTGCAAGAGGCGCGGCCCGTCGTGGCAAAGCGCGCCATCATCCCGCATCACACGCTTGTTGTGGGAGTCCTCTGCAAACGTGGTCGGGTGTTGCTTGTGCAACGGCGCACTGAGGAGTTGCTCGGCGGGTTGTGGCAATTCCCGACAGTGCGGGTGGAAAACGGTGACGGGCAGGCTAAGACTCTCCAGCGCGGGCTGCGGCGGACCTTCGGGGTCCGCGCTGCCATTGGCGCGCCTCTCCCAATCATCACTCACGCGTACACGCATTTCCGCGTCACCGCTCACGTGTTCACATGCCAGTGGAAATCCGGTACGGTGAAAGCCGGCAAATGGGTTTATCCTTCAGCACTCACGAAATACCCGATGGGCAAAGTTGACCGCCGCATCGCGCAACAGATATGCCGCTGACCCCTACCTCCGACTCGCCGCTGCTCGTTGGCTTCGGCACACACGCCGGCGAAAGCGGCAAACACAACGAAGACCGCTGCGCGGTGAAATTCTTCCGCGCGCCGGATGGGGAAGCAGTGACGTTGGCTGTGGTCTGTGACGGCATCGGCGGCAACCGAGCCGGTGAGGTGGCGGCGGAACTGGCAGTCACGGCCATCGCGTCCGCAGTCGCAGAGTCGGAGGCCGGCGATTATCGGGCGATCTTCACGACTGCCATAGACCGCGCCACCGCCTCCATCACCGAGCAAGCGCAAAAGAACCTCGACTATCGCGGCATGGGCACGACCTGCGCCATCGCCGTGATGCACGGCTGGCGGCTGTACACCGGCTACGTCGGTGACAGCCGGCTCTATGTGCTGCGGCGCAATCATTTGCAACAAATCAGCGTTGATCACACCTGGCTGCAAGCGGCTCTCGAACACAAAATCATCACGCCCGGCGAGGCGGCGAATCACCCCAACGCGCATGTGCTCCTACAATACATCAATGACCGGGTGAAGGCCAAACCGGATTTGCGCTTGCGTTTGCCCGATGATGCTTCTTCGGAAGAGTCGGAAAGCAATCAGGGCCTGCGGCTCGAGCCGGGCGAGGCGGTGCTGTTGTGTTCGGACGGGTTGAGTGACGTGGTTTCGGCTGATGACATCGAAGGATGTTTGAAGACGCTGCCTCCGCAGCGCGCGGTGGACGGGTTGATTGAGTTGGCGCGTAAGGCGGGCGGGCCGGACAACATCACCGCCATTGTGTTGCGCGTGCCGGAGACAGAATGACGCTCGTGCCCTCCGGTGACTCGGCGCTGCTGGTGCAATTGGGCGCAGTGATTGACCCGGCCCTCAACCGGCGTGTGCACGCGCTGGCCGAGCGTTTGCGCGGCGCAAGCGAAGCTTGCATCGGCCTGCGCGAGATCGTGCCGGGCTACAGCACATTGCTCGTGCATTACGACCCAGCGGAAACCCAATTCGCTGGGGTGCGCGACTTTGTGGCGGCCATTGCTCGTGAGAACGCTGAGACGGTAGACGATGCGGCGCGTCGTGTTGAAATCCCGGTGCAGTACGACGGGCCGGATTTGGAATTCGTGGCCGAGCACAATCATCTTTCTATTGATGAGGTGATTGCCATTCACACGGCCAGCGCGTATCGCGTCTACATGATGGGTTTCACGCCCGGCTTTGCGTATCTGGGGGAAGTGGACGCTCGCATCGCCACACCGCGTTTGGAAACGCCGCGCGTGCGCGTGTCCGCTGGCTCGGTCGGCATTGCCGCTCGACAGACGGGCATTTATCCCATCGAGTCACCGGGCGGCTGGCGCATCCTCGGCCACACGCCACTGAAGATGTTTGATTTGAACCGAGAGTCCCCGTTTCTGCTGGCGCCGGGGGATGGGGTGAAGTTTGTGCGCGTCGATGGCGCGAAGTAACGGGCGCATAATAATGCGCTAGAGTTCGCCCTTGATTTCGCGATGCAGCCGGTCAAAGTAATCGCTGAGGTAGCGATGCCGGTCAGCGGCGATGGCACGCGCGGTGGCTGTGTGCAGGCGGTCTTTGACTTTGGAGAGCTTGAAAAGGTATTCGTGATAGGGGGTGTGGGGTTCGCCCGGTTCCTTTTGCAGCGTCGCGTGGAACTGTGCCGAGGGTTCACCGGTGAGCGGTTCGCCCGCCAGCGCCGCGTACGCCACCGTGCGCGCCACCCCAATCGCGCCCAACACATCCAATTTGTCGCTGTCAAACAGGATTTTGGCTTCGAGCGTTTGCGGTTGTTCCGTGCCGCGATAGCGGTGTGCGCGGATGCAGTGCTGTACGGCGGCGATGCGGTCGGTTGACCACCCTTCGGTGGTCAACACGATGCGCGCAAACTCAGCGGAATTTTCGTGATGGTGCGAACGGTCGTGCCGTTCGCCTGCGTCATGTAGCAACACCGCTGCGCGCACAATCTCCAAATTCGCGCCCTCCGCCCGCGCGATGCGTTCCGCCAGCGCCAGCACGCGCAGGATGTGATCGAAATCGTGAACGGCATCCGCGGCCGCATACCATGCGCGGGCTTGCTCGATGGTCGGCATCTCACTCGCCTCGGCGCAGGAAGAAACTCAACCCAAAACCGGTGATCAATCCCACGATCACGCCGAGCAAAAAGCCTACGACCCCGCCGACGCCTAGCAGAGTGAGATTGACGTTGGCCGGATTGGATGGCGCGATGGGCGTTGAGATGAAGGGTGGGGGGCCAACGTACGGCGTGGGCGTCGCAATTGCCAGTGCGGTCAGCGTAGGCCCGATTTGGGTGGCAGCAGCCTGAGTGAAGATCGCATCCGGTGTGCCGCGTTGATAGGGTGTGAAGTCGGTGCTAGGCTCCTGCCCGCTGGCCGCGATCACTTCGGTGACGGTCTGCTCATCGTTCGGCGCAGTGGCATCGAACTGGCTGAGGTAAAAAGCCGAGTAGCCGCTGGCCTCATCGCCCTCGATGTAAAAGATCCGGGTGTCGGTGGGATTGACCCATGACAGGCACATGCTGGAGTCGCCAAAGCGATTAACGGAGAGATACTGCGGGCCGATGCCTTTGAAGTAGCGTTTGACCTCGATGAGGGCGATATTGGTGGAGGTGACAGGATCGAACTGCACGGCGATGACCGTGCCTTCGAGCACGATGGGCGCGGCGATGGTGCGGTCGGTGGCGGTGTACGCGGGCAGACCGCCGGGGGGTGGGGTGCAAGCGTGCACCGTCGCGGGTGCGGCGAACAGCGCGATTGCGAGTAGGACGAAGACAATGCTACGCCAAAGCGACATAGGCGAGCAGACCGCCACTCGTTGCGCTTGAAAGGGGAGAGCGTTAGCTTTCGGGAGCGCCTTCAGCCTTCTTGCTTCCGATCTCTACGAGTTGGATCTGGACTTGATAACGTTTCTTGTCAATTTCAAGTTTGCCGTTGGCGTAAAAGCCTTTGGAGCCGGTCTTGAATTCTTTGGCCGGCAGCGTGAACATGCCGAGCAATTGCCCATCGGCGGTTTTGACTTCAGCGATGATGATCATGAATGCCTCCGTTTGAAAGTAGTGGGTCAACGGATTTCACGGATTGTCGTGAATAACAAAATCTGTCAATTCGCGTAATTCATTGACAATCAATCCCCTGTCGCCACCACGAACGCGATGGCGTGCTCGCGCGTATGACTGAGGCTGAGCGACCATTCGCGCAGGCCGAGCGAGTGCGCCAATTGTTGCACCCCACCATGCAGTCGCAACTCCGGTTGCCGATTATGGCCGCTGACGACTTCAATTTCACGCCAATCCACCTCGGTGATGCCGCGGCCCAGCACCTTCATCACCGCTTCCTTCGCGGCAAAACGCGCGGCCAGCGACTCGGCGCGTTGTTGCGTGGTGGCGCATTCCTGTTCGGTAAAGCAACGCTTGAGGAACCGCTCGCCGTGCCGCGTCAACGTCCGCTCGATGCGGCCAATCTCGATGAGGTCAACGCCGGTGCGCAACATGCCGAATGCAAAACGCAAAATTTATAAAAAAGGAAACGCATCCGTTTTTCATTTTGCATTCGCCATTTTTCATTCTGGCCCGGCCACCACCAGCGCCGCGTTCTCCGCACTCAGGAATTCGCGCGTCACCGCGAGTACCTCATCGCGGGTGATAGCGCGGATCAAATCCGGAAAGCGCTGCACGTAATCGAGGCCGAGGTCGAACATCTCCATCGAGCTGATAAGCGAGGCCACGCCCTCGTTCGTTTCCATGCTCAGGGGCATGCGGCCGATGAATTGCGCCTGATTGTCAGTGAGTTCAGTCGGCGTGACTTTGCGGCTCGTCATCTTTTGGATCTCGCGCCGCATCAACTCGACGGCACGCTCCACGTTACCGGGGTTGACGCCGGCGTACGCATGCCACGCGCCCGGCCCCAGCCCGCCGCCGAGCGACGCGGCAGCGTAATAGGCCATGCCATTCTTCTCGCGCACCTCATGGCCGATGCGCCCTCCCATCCCAAACACCCCGAGGATATTGTTGGCGAGGCGCGCGGCGAGGAAATGAGGGTGCTTGCGCGCCGGGCCGGGCACGCCGAAGACAACATCACTTTGGGATTTGCCCGGCATGGGCACGTGCCGTTTGCTGAGGCCGGTGAGCGGCAATACCGGCGGCAACACCGGCTGGTCGATCTGTGAGTCGTTGCGCCAATCCGCAAAGTGTTTTTCGACCAGCGCAATCGCGCCGGAGGCGGCGATTGCACCCACGACCGTCACCGTCATCCCGCGCGGGCCCCAATGTGCGCGGTGGAAGGCGGCCAGTTCATCACGGGTGAGGGCGCTTATCGTGTCCTCGTACCCTTCTTCATCCACTGCGTAGGGATGGCCGGGATATGCCAATTCGTAAAAGGCCTCATTGGCGCGCGCGCGTGTGTCGTTGGCGTGAATCTTCAATCGGGTGAGGATTTCGCCGCGCAATCGTTCGACCTGTTCCGCCGGGAAGATTGGATGGCGCAGCGCATCGGCGGCCAGCCCCATGATCAAATCCAAATCCTCGGCCAGGCATTTGGCGTAAAAGCCGGAGGTGTGCGTGCCGCCCGAGACGCTCAGGCTGGCGCCGACCGACTCGATCTGCTCGTAGATTTCGGCGAAGGCAAACCGCTCGGTGCCGCGCATCATCGCCGCAGCGGTGAAGTCGGAGAGGCCGGCCTGTTCGCGCCCGTGCCACAATGCGCCGACCCGCACATCGCAATCCACCACCACCGCTGGGCTGGTGAAGTTCTCGCGCGCCAGCACGACGATGCCGTTGCCCAACACGCGGCGGGTGATGTTCTCGGGGCCGGGAATGGACGTGGCAGACTGGACAACTTTCTTTTTCATAGTTGGCATGATGTTCAAGGATGAAGGCGAAAGGATGAAGGATGAAATTTCCGCCTTCATCCTTCATCCTTCATCCTTTCCGGGATGAAATGCCCGACGGTGCGGTTGGTCGGCGCGAAGTATTTTTGCGCCACATGTTGAATGTCCGCGACGGTGACGGCCTCCAGACGCGGGATGTACTTCTCGAACCAGGTATAGTCTTGCAGGATTTCGGTGAAGCCCAGCCAGAAACCTTGATTGGTCACGCTCTCCGCGCCGTACGCGAACAGGGCTTTGGCCTGCTTGATGGCTTTGCGGAGTTCGTCTTCGTTCACCGGTTCGTTGCGTATCCGGTCGATCTCCGCGTTCAACGCCTTTTCCACCGCTTCCGCGTTTTGGCCGGCGCGCACCGTGGCGTAGAACGTGTAGAGATACGGGTCAACGGTCGGGGTGAGGCTGCCGCCCGCGCTGGCCGCCAGGCCCGATTGCACCAACGCTTTGTACAGGCGCGACGATTTGTTGCTCGTGCCGCCGCCGCCCATCATATTGAACGACGACGCCCCGGCGATGATGCTGTCAAGAGCCGTCATCGGGAAGAAGTCGGGGTCGGTGGCGGAGGGGGCATGATAGGCCATTTGCACGTACGTTGTTTCGCCCTCGCCTGTCACCGTCACGCGCCGCTCGCCTTTCTGCTCGGGTTCGGTGCGCGGCCGCAATTCCGGCAAGGCCATCGGCTTGTGCCTTCCGAAGAGCTTCTCGATGCGGGCCAGCATGTCTTTGATTTTGAAATCGCCCACCGCGACGGCAATGGCGTTGTTGGGCGCATAGTAGCGTTGATAGTGGCCGTACAGGTCGGCGCGCGTCATGCCGTGCAGGTCGGCCTCATCGCCGATGACTTCATGGTGATACGAGTGGACGCGGAACGCCGTGTTCTGCATCTCCTCCCCCAGCCGGAAGGTCGGCTCGTTCTCGTACATCTGCCGCTCGGAGATGATGACGGTGCGCTCGGACTCCACTTCCTTGGGCGGGAACAGCGCGTTGCGCATGCGGTCGGCTTCGAGCTGTAGGGCGTAGTCGATTTTCTCCGCTGGCATGGTCTCGAAGTATGCCGTCCAGTCAATCCACGTCATCGCGTTGCGGAAGCCGCCGTCGCGCGCCACCTGTCGGTCGGAGGTGTTGCCGGGGAAGTGTGTCGTCCCCTTGAACATCATGTGCTCCACCCAGTGGCTGATGCCGGTGACGCCGGGCTTTTCGTGTCGTGAGCCGACGCGATACCACACCCACCACGAGATGACGGGGGCCACGCGCACTTCCTTCAACACGACCGTGAGGCCGTTCTTCAGTTTGGTTTTGTATACGCCGTTGGATTTGGCTTTCATTCATTGGCTCCGGAGACGCGGATGCAGCGGATTGGTTGACGGATCGAACGGAACTGTGGAAAGGATTGTGTGAGTATACCAAAATAGGCCGGGACAACGATTCGGGTTAAAAACGGAGACGGCCCAGCGGGCCGCCTCTACAGTGTCATCACCCCAAATCAGTGTTTCAGTGTTCAGGCTTTGCCGTTGCTGTACCCGCGCCCCATGCCGCGATAGTGGAAGCCGAGGTCGCTCAGGCGTTTGGGATCGTACAGGTTGCGGCCGTCCACAAAGTTCGGGTGCTTCATCGCCAGTTTGATGCGGGCCAGATCGAGTTGCTTGAATTCGTTCCATTCGGTGGAAAGCACCAGCGCATCGGCGCCCTCGGCCACGTCGTAAGCGTTCTCGCACATCTGCACACCGGGCATCATCTTTTCGGCGACGTGCATCGCCACCGGGTCATAGGCCTTTACCTTGCCACCTTCCGCCAGCACCGCGCGCGCAATCTCGGAGGAGGGCGCATCGCGCATGTCGTCGGTGTTGGGCTTGAAGGCCAGCCCGAGCAGGCCGACGGTCTTGCCCTTCATTGAGCCGAGCATATCGCGCAGCTTGAGGATGACCTGCCGCCGCTGATATTTGTTGATGTCCATCACCGCCTGCAACAGTTGCGGGTGCTTGCCCTGCGTCGTAGCCATGTAGGCCAGCGCCTTCACGTCCTTTGGGAAGCAGCTTCCACCGTACCCGAGGCCGGCGTCGAGGAACTGGCGACCAATGCGGGTGTCGTAGCCCATCCCCTCAGCCACCTCTTTCACATCCGCGCCCAGCGCTTCGCAGATGTTGGCGATCTCGTTGATGAACGAAATCTTGGTAGCGAGGAAGGCGTTCGACGCGTATTTGATCATCTCGGCGGTGCGCAGGTCGGTGACCTGAATGCGCGCTCGCAGCGAGAGATGCAATTCGGCGACTTTGTTGGCTGCATCGCGGTCGAGCGAGCCGAGCACGATGCGGTTGGGGTTCATGAAGTCCGCCAGCGCCGAGCCTTCGCGCAGAAACTCGGGGCAGGAGACCACGCTGAACGGGATGGGCTTGGGCTGTTTAGCGCGCACGATGTCGGCCACCCAGTCGCCGGTGCCGACCGGCACGGTGGATTTGTTGACGATGATGATGGGCCGGGTCATCGTCTCCGCAATCGACTCGGCGGCGGCGCGCACATACTTGAGATCGGCCTCACCATCCACGCCCTCGGGCGTGCCCACAGCGATAAAGGCGAAGTCCGCGTTTTCGAGCGCCTCTTTGTACGAGGTGGTGAAGTCGAGCCGCTCAGCGGCGACGTTGCGCTTGACCATCTCCTCCAGCCCCGGCTCGTAAATCGGCAGGATACCCTTCTTCAAGTTTTCGATGCGCTCTTCATTGATATCCAGCGCGATGATATTGTTGCCCAAATCGGCAAAGCAGGTGCCGGTGACCAGCCCCACGTAACCCACACCGACGACAGCGATGTTTTTCACAGTCTTGCTCCTTCAGTAGTCAGAAGACAGAAGTCAGAAGCATTGATTGAATTGCAACGCTTCTCCGCCCAAAGCGCAACGATAATAGCATAGGCGTTTTGAATAACAGGTAGGACTTCGGTAGGTGTGGGCCAACTGTCTTCTGACTCCCGAATTCTGACTTCTGCCGCTACTCCCACCCACGCTCGGCCAGTTCGTCCTCATCAAAGCCGAAGAAATGGCCGAGTTCGTGCACGAGGGTGACGCGAATTTCGTGGCGCAGTTCCTCTTCGGTGCGGGAGGCGGCGACCAGCGGCTCGAAATAGAGCGTGATGCGGTCGGGCTGCATGAACACGTCGTCCGCGCCGCGCTCGACCAGCGGCACGCCCTCATACAGGCCGAGCAACTCCTCGCCCTGCTCTTCGCTGGGCCGGTCCACAATATCGAGCATCACCGTCTCGGCCTGCACGCGCAGCTCCGGCGACAGCTTGCCCAACACTTCCTCGGCGATGTCGAACACCAATTCCTCGAAATACTCACGGCTGACGCGCATGTGGTGATTGTAGCCGGTGAGTATAATCGCTGACAAACTCCGGCTTCGCCGCGTTTGTAACTGGCGCTACTCGGGGCGTCACTCCCGCGAAGCTTGCCCCCATGCAAATGGGGAGTGGGAGTCCAGTGCCAGTTACATGGATACCCGCTTTCGCGGGTATGACGTTGGTCAAACACGTGGTGGTGATAGGGCCTCTGCATAACATGAGTTTGTAATGCTCGCTCTTCAATATCTCACCTTCTCTTTCACCCTCTGGCTCGGCCTGTATCTCGCCGCGCGCAATCCGCGCAACACGCAATTGCTGTTCGCGGGATTGGGTGCGCTGGCGTATTCAACCGCGTTGGCAGTCGAGGCCCTGGCGGCGCTGACGGACACCGAAACGCTGACGGTGTGGCGCTGGCCGGTACTCATACTGCCGATGCTGTGCTGGGCGGTCGCTTTGGCGTTCGTGTGGCGTAACCGTTCCGACGCGCAGCCGAAGAGTCCGCGCGCGCTCATCCTCGTCGCCACGTTGTTCTTCGGGCTGGGCCTCGGGCTGATCGTGTTTCCGCTCAACCTCATCCCGCGTGCGTGGGCGCTGTGGGCGATCAGTTTTGATTTCGTCGCACTCGGCCTCGCTATCGCCCGGCTCGATGCCTTCGAGGAAGGTGAGACGCTATGGCGCGATATGGTGCGGTCGTTCGCGGCCTCGGCCGTTGCAGTGCTGGTGTTCGGCGGCCTCGTGACGATGGGGATGTGGCTCGGCACGGGCGTCAGCCCGGCGATGTTCGCGCTGTTGCTGGCAGTCACAGTAGCTGCGGTCGGCACGCAAGTTTTTGCCGATCCATTGCAAACGCTGCTCGACCGGTTGGCGATTTCGCCGCCGACGAGCGAAGCGCGGGCACAGTTGCGAGCCGTCGCCGCCGCCCTGCCGCGCGCCGATGAGGGGGTTGACCCGCTCACCCTCGACGAGGCCGAGTTCGCCCGCCACACGCGCCGCGCCCTCAGCCACCTCGGCGACCTTTCGCGGCTGGCCGCCAGCCCGCTCACTCGCCTCCCGGCGGTGACAGCCCGTTGCGCGGCACGCGGCGTCCGTGCGGATTCGCTCGAGCGCGCGGTCGAACTCAAAGCCCTCCTCACCGACTCTATCCACCGCCTCAAGCCGCGCGACCAAGGTGACTTCGGCACGACGGATGAATGGCGGCATTTCAACGCTCTGTTCTTTCCGTACGTGGCCGGGCTGAAGCCATACGCCGTGCGCGGCGCATTCATGCGCGCCGAGCCGAACGGCTTCGGCGCCAGCGAACGCGCGGCGCTCGACTGGTTCCGCGCGCAGGTGCCGGAGCGCACGCTGCATAACTGGCAAAACGCCGCTGCGCGATTGGTGGCGAAGGACATAAGGGAACGTTTGTAGAGACGGTGCACGCACCGACTCTGCAAATCTGGCAGCGGCTGGCAGTCGTTTTCGGTCACGTGGCAGGGGCCAAACGGGATCGTGGAGCCAACATATCACAAGAACGGCTCCCTACCTGCACACCCAACTT
>JBQTJD010000707.1:0-9291 GCA_052387475.1 Anaerolineales bacterium
TGTCGCGCCCTCAATCGCATGACCCATCTCGGTATGCCAGATAGTTTTCCCGTCACGTGAATGTCGTCATCGCCTTCCCAGGCCTTGGCTACAGCACGCCGATCAATGCCATTTATGCACCAAAGCCACTCGGAGCTGTTCGCGCCGCATGTGTCAGAGGGGCTGGAGAGCGATCCGCTCCCCTTTGAGACGTTGATCAAAGGCTTGTACGAACGCGGCTACACCCGCTACAACTTCAACGCCATTGACGCCGACGTGCTGGGGACGGTGTACGAACAGTATCTCGGCCACATCATGGCTGAACCCTCGGCGGTGTTGACCACGCGCCGCAAGCAAGCCAGCCTGCCTTCGATGGACTCAGAGGCGCTGACGGTGGTGGAGAAGCGCCAGAAGCGCAAGAGCCAGGGCATCTATTACACGCCCACCTTCGTCGTCAAATACATCGTGCAGCACACGCTGGGCCGTTACCTCGCCGAGCACGGCTACACCCCCTCGCAGCCGGTGCGGGTGCTGGATATGGCCTGCGGCTCGTTTCTCATCGAGGCCTTCGACGCGCTCGACCGTCACGTGGCGCAGATGCGCGGGCAACAATCACCTGCGACGCACCTTGAAGGTGCGTCGCAGGTACATGAGGTTCACGACCACGCCCGCGCTATTGAGATTCTCACGGGATGTTTGTACGGCGTGGACAAAGACAAGCAAGCCGCCGATGTGGCCCGCCTCAACCTGATGCTGCGCGGTCTGCACGCGCGCGACCGCCTGCCCAGGCTCGACAACCTGCGCGTGGGCGATAGCCTGATCTCCGGCTCAGCTGAAGAATTGGAAGCCGCCTTTGGCAAAGAGTGGAAGGCCAAAGAGCCGTTCAACTGGGAGAAGGAATACCCTGAGGTGTTTGCGGCGGGCGGGTTTGATGTGATTGTGGGCAACCCGCCGTATGTGCGCATCCAAACGCTGCCTAAAGACGAAGTGGTGTTTTTCAACGAACGTTACCAGGCCGCCACCGGCAACTACGACATCTATGTGTTATTCGTTGAGCGTGCGCTGCAATTGTTGAAGTCAGGTGGAGTGTTGGGGTTGATTCTGCCGAACAAATTTATGCAAGTAGATTACGGCATGGGCCTACGACGTTTGCTTTCCAGTGGTCAACTTGTAGAAAGCATTGTTGATTTCAAGGAGTTTCAGATTTTCGAGGGGGCGACGACGTATACCTGTCTATTGTTTTTGAAGAAGCAGACCAACGCCCATTTCGATTTGATTTCTGTCCACGACATCGCAGAAAGAACTGTTGATCAAATCGCTGATGCTCCGACTCGAAGAATTGAAACTCAAATTCTAGACAGCAAAGCATGGGTGTTAGCTGATAGTGGCGCACGTGACATACTCGAAAAACTCTCCGCGAATTCGCAGTTGTTGATTGACTTGCCGACCGACATATCCCGTGGTTCGAGCAGCGGCGCTGACGACGTGTTCATTTTGACCACGATGCGCAATGGTTCGTATAAGACACGTGAGGGCGAAGTGATTCAGACCGAACCAGAAGTATTGCGAATACCCATATACGCGACTGATTTCAGTCGCTACCACTTTCATCCGTTAGTCGAGGAACGCATCATTTTTCCCTATGAGGTCTCTCGTGATGGTTACACTTTGGCGGAAGAGCAGCAGTTCAAAAAGGACTTCCCAAAAGCCTATAAGTATCTGCTTGGCCAACGAAAGCGGCTGGAGGCGCGTAAAGATTTCAGGCAGTGGTTCGCTTTCAGCGCACCCCGCAATCTCAACGTTCATGATACAGCTAACCTTGTCGTTCCGTTGCTGGCAGATCGAGGCCGGTATGCGGAGCTTCCCCCGAAGAAGAACAGGTATTGCCTGATGGCGAGTGGGGGATTCAGCATTTCGATTAGCAAGGCTAATTTGTCGCCTCATTACATATTAGGTTTGCTCAATTCCGCTTTGATATTCTGGAATCTCAAACATATCAGCAATGTTTTTCGCGGTGGCTGGATCACATGTACAAAGCAATATGTCGGCCAACTGCCCATCCATCTCATCAACTTCGCCGACCCGGCGGAGAAGGCGCGGCATGACCACATCGTGGCGCTAGTGACGGAGATGCTGGATTTGCAGAAAGAAAACGCCGAGGCCGAGCGCAGGCTGGATGACAAACGGCACACCCTGTCCCGGCGCATCCGTGAGGTGGATGAAGCCATTGACCGCGCCGTGTATCAGTTATACGAGCTGACGGACGATGAGATACGAGTGGTAGAAGGAAGATAGTTGCGACGCACCGGGCAGGTGCGTCGCACCTCGATGCAATGGCGCGCAGAAACGTCACTTTCGTGCAGGGCGGTCATTATCACGTGTTCAACCGCGGCGCGAACCGACAACCGATTTTCCGCGAGGACGAAAATTATCTTTACCTGTTACGCCGCATCAAATCAGACGCTGACGAGTGGCATGTCACGCTGCTGGCGTATTGCTTGATGCCAAATCATTACCATTTTGTTGTACGGCAGGATAGCGACCGCCCAATCAGCGGCTTTGTGCAGGCGGTGTTCAATAGCTACACCAAAGCGCTCAACAAACGCTATGGCCGCAGCGGGACGCTGTTTCAAGGTCCGTATCGAGCAGTGGCCGTCGCTTCGGAAGAATACCTGACGCATCTGTGTCGCTACGTTCACCGCAACCCGTTGGAAGCCGGTCTGGTCAGCCGCTTGGGCGACTGGCCGTATTCCAACTTTCCAGAATGGATTGGGGAGCGGCAAGGCACTTTGGTTGATCGCCAATTTGCAGCGAGTCGTTTCCCCACAGCAGAGAGCTACGCTCGTTTTGTGTTGGATTACACGCCACCAGAACGGCTTGAACAATTAGTGCGGCAACTTGAACGATAAACGAGCGACGCACCTCACAAGTGCGTCGCTCGTAATTAAAGGGACAGCCCGCCCTTGCGGGCGGGCGTCGGCCCGGAGATGCTATCTCCGGGGGGTTGATCTCATATTACTGCGATAAACTGATTCGTCAAGCCATTGGCAACTTGCCGCGTGATGCGCCGGGTTATTGGTTTGTCTTGCGCGGCTTGCGCTTCGGTTTGCTCGCCATGGCCTTGGGCTTGCTGGCCTTCGATTTAACTTTCGGCTTGGCCGCCGGTCGCTTCGCTTTGGGCTTCGCCGAGCGGGCCTTCTTCTTCGCCGGTGTGCTCACCGCCGCCTTCACAATGCCAAGCTTCAAACCCTCACCATCAAAACTATCCTCGGCAGTGGCCGCGCCCTCCGGCAATTCCCCATTCTCCAATCTCACCGTGAGCGTTTCACCTTTGATGTACTCGGCGTGTTCGGCAATCGCAGCGGCCAACGTGTCGCTCGCGCGATAGCGCGTGATGATGCGGTCGGCGATGTCAAAACCGGCGGTCTTGCGCAAATCCTGCACGCGCCGCACGAACTCGCGCGCCAGCCCTTCGGCGCGCAACTCGGGCGTGACTTCGGTATCCAGCGCCACGACATACTCGCCCTCGGCCTTCACCGCAAAACCGGACTTCGGCTGTGGCGTGATGATGACGTCGCCGGCCAGCAGTTCAACTGGCCGACCTTCAACCTGCAACTTCAATAGCTGGCCGGATCGTAGCGTCGCAACGGCGGTGTTCGCGTCCACTTCGGCCAGCGCCGCGCGCACCTTCGGGAATAGTTGCCCGAACTTGGGGCCGAGCGCGCGATTATCGGGCATGAGCCTGTAGGTCACGAGATCGGCCTCGTTGGCGGCGAACTCCAATTCCTTCACGTTCAACTCATCGGTGATGAGGGCGGCATTGTGCTGCAAACGTGCGCGTTGTTCGGGCGGCGCGACCACGACCACGCGGCCCAGCGGTTGGCGCACCTTGAGATTGCCCGCGGCGCGCACCGCGTGGCCAAGTGTGACCACCGTGCGGGCTGCGCTCATCTCTGCCAGCAACTGCTCATCCAACAAGGCCGCGTTCACCGCCGGCCAATCGCAATGGTGCACGCTGTGCGGCGCTTTCGCATCCACCGCGCGCACCAGATTCTGATACATGTGCTCGGTGACGAACGGCGCCATCGGCGCGAGCAATTTCGTGAGCGTGACCAGCACTTCGTACAACGTTGCGTACGCGGCCTGCTTGTCGGCGTCAGCCTCGCTGCGCCAGAAGCGGCGACGCGAGCGGCGCACATACCAGTTGCTCAGGTCATCCAGAAATTCTTCCACCGGCTTGGTGGCGCGATAGGCGCGATAGTCCTCCAGCGCCTCGGTCACCTCGCCGATCACTTCCTGCAAGCGCGCAAGGATCCAGCGATCGAGTTCGCTGCGAGCAGCGCCCTCCCCTGTTCGTCGCTTTTGCGAACGGGGGAGGGTTGGGGAGGGAGTCCAGCCGTCCAACCGCGCATAGGTCACAAAGAACGAATACACATTCCACAGCGGCAGCAAAAACTGGCGGCGCGTTTCGTCGGCGTGCTTGTAGCCGAAGAGCATATCGGCGTCGTAACGCTGGTTGCAGTACATCCAGCGCATCACGTCCGCGCCGATGCTGTCGGCGGCTTCGTTGAACTCAATCGAGTTGCCCCACGACTTGTGCATCGCGCGGCCATCCTCAGCCAGCAGCGTGCCGTAACCCATCACCGTGCGCGTAGCTGGCTTGTTCTCCAGCCCGGCGGCCATCGTCAACATCGAGTAAAACCAGTTGCGGAACTGGCCGGGGAACGACTCGGTGATGAAATCGGCCGGGAACCATTTGCGCCAATAGTCGGGATCATCTCCGTAGCGCAGCGTCGAGAACGAGACGATGCCGGCATCGAGCCACGGGTTGCCTACATCCGCAACCCGTTTCACCTTCCCGCCGCACTTCGAGCACGCGATCTTCACGTGATCGATGAACGGGCGATGTGGCGTGTGGCCGTCGAACTTTTCCCAGCCTTCCACCGCGCGCTCTTCCAATTCTTCGCGGCTGCCGATCACGTCGAAGTTGCCGCAGTGCTCGCATTCCCAGATCGGCAACGCCAATCCCCAATAACGTTTCTTGGAGATCATCCAATCGTGCATGTTGCGCAGCCAGTCCAACTCGCGGTCTTTGCCGAACTCCGGGATCCAACGGATTTGCTCGGTGATATCCGTAAGCGGCTTACGCAAGCCATCCATGCCGATGAACCACTCGTCCACCAAACGGAAGACGAGCGGGGTCTGACAGCGCCAGCACTGCGGGTAACGGTGCGTGTACTTCTCCAACCGATAGAAGCGGCCTTTGGCTTTCAGGTCGGCGACAATCGGCTCAGTGACTTCGGAGACGTGCTGGCCCGTCAGCCAGCCGAAGCCTTCGATGTACACGCCGTTCTCATCGAGCGGCGCGACGACGGGCAGGTTGTATTGCTTGTGGAGTAGATAGTCCTCCGCGCCGCAGCCGGGGGCGATGTGAACGATGCCGGTGCCTTCGGCCTCGCCGACTTCTTCCCACAGGATGACGTGGTGCGCTTGTTGAGCCGATTGCGGCAAGTGGCTAAACAACCGGCGCAAGCCCGGCTCGGCCCAACCACCAACGTGTTGCGCCGCGGGCAGATCATCGAACGGCCCGCTGTACGGCCAGCCCTCCATCTCTTTGCCGGTCAGTTCACCCAGCACCTCGAACGGGCCTTTGAGCATCTTCGTCGTGCCCTTCGAGAGATAGAAGATTTCATCACCTTGCTTTACGCGCACATACGTCAACTCCGGCCCGACGGCAGCGGCCACGTTGGAGGTCAGCGTCCATGGTGTCGTCGTCCACACGAGCAGCGACTCATCGGGACGATCCAACAATGGAAAGCGCACCGTCAGGCTCGGGTCTTGCTTCTCGATGTAGCCCTCGGTCACGATCTCATGCTGGCTGATGCCGGTGCCACAGCGCCAGCACCACGGCATTACATCCGTGCCTTTGTACATCCAGCCGTTGTGATGACACGTTTGCAGGAATTTCCAGATGTCGTAATTGTTCTTGTCGCTGAAGGTGAAGTATGAACCGCCGAGTTGCGGCAGGCCCAACTGCCCAACGATCTGCTCGACCGTGCCCGTCACTGGCTTCGCGGAGCGAAGCACGCCGAGCGGCCCATCCACGGTGATGGTCGCGTTCGGGTCCTCGCCCAGCCGGTCACGGAGGAAGCGCAGGGTTTCGGGGTCGTTCCAATCCATCCACATGCCCAGGCGGATGGATTGCTCGGTTTGCACGGCGGCGAAGTTGAGCACGCGCTGCTTGCACAGCACGACGAACGGCGCCAGCCCGTAGGCCTCAATATCCTTCTTCGTTTTGAAGCCGAGGTCTTTCTCGACGTTGACCTCCACCCACAGGCCCTGGCAATCGAAGCCGTTCTGCCAACGTTCGTTGTGGCCCGTCATCGCCCGGTAACGCTGGAACAGGTCTTTGTACGTGCGGCCCCAGGCATGGTGCACACCCATCGGGTTGTTGGCCGTGATCGGGCCGTCCATGAACGACCACGTCTTCTGGCTTTTCGCGCGCAGCTTGCGCAATTGATTGAAGGCGTCGGTGTCCTTCCACCATTGCAGCGTCGCGCGCTCCATCTCAGGGAAGTTGGGGTTGGCGGGAACGGGTTGGAACATCAGGGCTCCTCTGGTTTTGGAGGCATGTTTGTACACGGATTTCACAGATCGGACGGATTACACAGAATCAATTGGGAAGCGATTAGTTGACGATGCGTTCGATCTCCAATTTGTCAGCGCCGAAGTTGACGAGCAGGCCGAGGCGCAGGCCAGAGGCCTTCAGATACGACAGCAATTGTGCGTGATGGCGCGGGTGGAATTGCTCGACCGATTTGAGTTCCAAAATCACTTTCTCATCCACGACAATATCAATCCGATACTTGTCAATGATCTCGCCTTTGAATCTGATCTCGATCTCAAACTCGCGCGCTGTTCTTATGCTCTGCTGACGCATTTCCGCGAGAGTCGCAAGCTTGTAGGTTTCCTCGCGAAACCCCGGCCCTAGTGTGTTGTACACCTCCATCAGCACGCCTCGAATCTGGTAGCTCAGTTCCTCGTAGAGTAGTTTCCCCATGCTCTCCTCCGTGTAATCCGTCCCATCCGTGTACGAATCAATCCTCAATGGCGACCTCAATCCGCTTGTTGATTTTGCCCTTGCTCTTGTAATCCACGATGTGGATACGCCCGACCTCGCGTGTGTTGGCGACGTGCGTGCCGCCGTCGGCCTGCAAATCGAGGCCAGCGATCTCGACCGTGCGCACTTCGGCAATGCCCTCCGGCAGCAAGTTGATTTTGGTGCGGATGAGGTCAGGGATGGCGAGGGCCTCGGCACGCGGCAGAATCTTCACGCGCACATCGCGAGCCGCAGCCACCTCGATGTTGATCTTCTCTTCAATCGCGCGCACGAACTCCTGCCGCATTGTCTCGAATTCGAAGTCCATCCGCCCACGCAACGGCTCCATGTTGCCGCCGGTCACGCTCGCGCCGTAGTCGCGGAAGATGACCCCGCACAGGATGTGCATGGCCGTATGCGTGCGCATGAGCTGGTAGCGGCGCTCCCAATCAGGGACGCCGTGAAAGACAGAGCCGATGGTCGGCGGCGTGCGGTCCAGTTCGTGCCAGATATCGTTGCCCGCTTTGCGCACTTTCGTCACGTTCCATGTGTTGTTGCGCTCGGAGAGCGTTCCCACGTCATGGGGCTGTCCGCCGCCGCCCGGATAGAACGCGGTGCGGTCCAGCGCGACGGCGTTGCCTTCAACCGCGGTCACCTGCGCGTCGAACTCTTTGAGATAAGCATCGGTGTGATAGAGTAATTCAGTCATCGGGCCGTCCACTCAAAACAAAAACTCCCATCCCAGTTCGGGACGGGAGTAGCAGCCATTCTCCCGCGGTACCACCCGCGTTGTTGGCTCATTGAGCCAACCACTCAATCGAGTGAGGCAATCTCTTGCGACACTCGCGCGTTGGTAACGGAGGGCGGCTCCGGCGGAAGCTAATGGCGTAAGGCGGATGGCTTATGGCAGATTGTTCAACATTACAGAATTGGCTAGCTGCTATTCGCCATCAGCTATAGGCTTTCACTTTGCGGCTCGGGAAGGATTTTCCATCACACTGTTGCCTGGCTCACACCGCCCCAGGCTCGCTGTCGGTGGATGATGTACTCGTTTCCGTCACAGCCGTTGTAGCGCGGATTATGCCACAGCGCCAGGGGCCGGGCAAGTGTGAGGGCCGATGTCAATGTCCCAGCACCAGCAACGTTTCTTCGCGTGGTTGATGGCTAAGGCGATAACCTTTGAACTTTGCCAGTTCGGTCAGCACGTCGTCGCGCAGGGCTTGCATACGCAGGTCCTTGGCCTCCCACTCGCCGCTCACTTGCCGAATGACGAGTTGGCTGTCGCCGAGCACTTTGAGGGTGGTCGCCGAAGCGCGCCGCCCCAATCGGTGATGGAGTTCACGCAGCGCGGCCAGCAGCGTGTGATACTCGGCTTCGTTGTTCGTGAGTGGCCCGGACTCGAAGGTGAGCCGGGTGGTGTAGCCGGCGCCCTCGCCGGCGTACCCAACGCCTCTATCATCGAAGATGGCGTAGCTGCCATAGCCGGGGCCGGGGTTGCCGCGACTGCCTCCATCAAAGACGACGAGATAATCAACCTGCCCATCCCACGGGCTGAGTGCGGTGGTTTTGGGTGTGGACATGCGCTCAACTTCAGCGTAAATCTCACGCAACCGGGCAAATAGCCGATGGCCGATGGCGGTTAGCTATCGGCTATTTGCTATTCGTGAGCTTGTCGTACAGCGCCACGCACTTGGCGGCGTGCAACTGGAGGACGAGGCCGTTGAGCGGGATGCGGCTCTTGCCACATGACTCGATCTCAATGTTCCGCGCCGCCTCGCGCGATTTGCCGCGCTTCAGCACCTGCTCCACCTTCTTGCGCAGGGCTTCGAGGTAACGCAGGTTCGACCGCACCGCGTCGTCAATCTCCCCACGCAGGATGACCTCGCCGTGGCCCTGAATCACATTTTCAAGCCCTAGTGGCGGAATGGCTTGCAGCGACCGGGTAAGGTCGTCGATGTCGCCATCTACAAAATGCGGCAGCGGCATCATCGTGTCCCCGGCAAACAGGATGCGGTCTTCCTTCAAAAACACCGCCAGCGAGTCCGGCGAGTGGCCGGGGCTGGGGAGGAGTTGAACGGTCTTCTTGCCGAGATGCAGGAGCAGAGTGCCTTCGGTGAACAACACGCTGGGCAGGGCGATTTCGACTTTCGCGAGGTCAGGCGAATGCTGGCGCGCTTTAGCCAGGCCGATACGGCCCAGCGTATCCAGCCGCT
>JBQTJD010000708.1:0-2898 GCA_052387475.1 Anaerolineales bacterium
CCATCACACTGGCGAAGTGGCGTGTTGTTCCCCAAGTTGACATACGTCACTGTGTGTCCACTGGCTCGAAAAGCTCGAACGATTCGGTCACGCTGCTCATTGAACTCGGTTCCTTTATGATTGACAATGCATTGCCCGCCAATAACGAGCACATCTTTGTGAACCGACGCTAGCGTATACGCGCCAAGAACAGGGTCTGTATCGTGACCTTGCTCAAACCGGATGTGGAGGCGATCGCGGATGTTACCCACAGCTCGCTCGGCATCCCGATCATCAACGACCTCATGATCATCAAATTGCATTACACTTGAAATCAGCGGATCCCCTGAACCAGGAAAATGTCTGTCAAAGCCTTCCAATGTTGTGTTGAGGTCACCAATAAAGATCACGTTGATTGGCCCAGTATCTTCCCTATCCGCGTTGAAGTGGTAGGGATGGAAGGACAACTCAGGAAGATCTACATCCAAGTGGGCAAAGGAAGACTGTAAACTACCCGCCGTTACGAGGGTCACTATGAGAAATGCAAACACAAAACGCATAAACCATCGTCTCAAATCGAGTTTGCGCATTGAGCGTAAATGATGTTGGAACATGTTATCTCCTCCATGGAAGCCTTCAGCGGCCTCAACAACAAAAGCACCCCCGGCGGCGACTTTCACCCGCGTGGTGGTGCTTTCAACTAATGTCTATTCGGTTCTGCTTCCGTGCCCCGCCGTCGGCCATTGCCCTCACCCCCGCGACACCCTGGAAGCGCTGGTGTGTGCGACGGAGATAGACTACACCCGAATCAGATCGCGTGTATAGGAGGAAAACGGTTATAAAGCATAGGCAGTTGTACTGTTTTTGTACTGAGTCGTGGTTCTGGCTCAACCCCTTTCAAACGTCGTCCACAAACTGCGCGGCCTCGTCGCTCACGATAACCTCGCGACCTGAAGGGAAAGCCACTTTAGCATACGCCGCGCCAGGCTCTTTGCGCACCGTCACGCCTTTGTAGCGCACCGTCACCGGCCACGGAAATGGATTGTGGCCTTCAAGATGCACCCGACGCGAGGTGAGGATGCGGATGCCGACGACGCGCAGAAACAGATGCACCGGCGCGACCCCCCAGATGTAATCCCTCTCCCCCAATCCCTCCAAAGCATCCGCGTTATACGCCTCGCGAAAGGCTTTATCCGTCTTCAGCGCGTGCACTATCCCCGTCATCAGCCGCGTGATCAGTTCCGCCGCCTCTGCGCGGTAGCCGTGCTCCACCAACCCTTCGCCCAGCATCGTATTCCACATCATCCACACGCCGCCGCTGCCGTCGCGGTTGTCGGGCTGGTAGGCCGGGTCGAGCGCGGAGCAGTTGGGGATGCCATACGGGCGCCAGTAGCGGTCCGGGTCGAGCAAGGTCTTATCCACCAGCGCCTCGGCCCGCGCCGGGTTGGGGATGCCGGCCCATAATGGCAACAACAATGTTTGATCTTGCCGCGTGTAATCCACTACCGACACAGTGACCGCAAACGCTTCCGTGAGTCCGGCGATTTCGATCCGTTCGAGTTCACCGTAGACCTTGTCGCTCACCGCGGTCGCCACGCCAAAATACCATTGCACCTGCGAGCGCTTCAACACCTCCACGCGATGTCGCCCCCGCTGGCCGCGCCCGCTGAGCGTCACCGTCATCTCCGGCTTCGCGTCCTTCGGGCCGATGGCCTTCACCATGATGCGGGCGGCCGGTTTGAAACGTCGATGCACGTCCACGACGAGATTGCCCTGACCCTCGGCCAGCACCTCGCCCACAGTGACGTCGTGTGAGTCGCGGTCACGATAGTGATACGACGCCGTTTCATCGCGCCACATCTCCTCTACGGCATGCGCCAGTTGCGCTGCGCTAGCGCTGAGCGTTGGGTCTTCCTCCCGTCCGAGCATCTGCGCGATGCGGCTGAGCGAGTGCGCTTCGCGATACAGGTATGAGGCGAGGTCGGGCGCTTCAGCGGCGGTGATGTCGGCCCCCTGGCCCCACACCGCCCAGCGCACGAAGCTAGGGTTCTCATCAAACGCCGATTGGATGGTGTGCGTCCATTCGGGCACGCCGTCCTCATCGCGGTCGTGCTTCGGTGTGAACCACGCATCAAAAAAACGATTGAAGCCCGGATAGACTTCGTCGAGAAAGGCGCGATCTTCGGTGTACTCGTAAATCAGCCAGGCGATGGAGGCGAGCAGCGGAACGCACAGCGCCTTGTTGCGTTGCCCGCCGAGGCCTGGCTTCCAATCCACAAAGCCCTTCTCATCCTGCACCGCCAGCCAATTGCGCAGGATGCCCTTGGCCAGTTCGGGCGCGGCGCTGACGATTTGCGGCACGTTGACGTACGCCTCCGTCGCCACCTGTCCATTCCATTGCCAGTTGTAGTCGGAGCCATCGCCCTTGCGGCTGTAGCCTTTGTCGGGCGTGCGGGTGAAGACGAACGACGGGTGCGGCAAGTGCGCCGTCGGCCCGATGTAACTGCGCAGGGCAACGGTCTGCGCGAAGGCGAAGGCCGCATCCCACTCGCGGTTATCGGTTTCAATATCGAGCAGGCCCGCATTCGTCAGCTCAATCCGCGCAAATTCCCCTTCCCACTCACGCTCGAAGATGCTGTGGATGAGTTCGACGCATGACTCCCCTCTCCCGTCGCGCTCCTTCGACTGCCCTTCACTCGGCTCTGACTGCGCGATGGGGGAGGGAGTCGCGTGGCGGAGGGGGGTGGGGGTGGGCCGCGCCGCCTGCACCCAGCGGATCATCACCGGCGTGTCGGGCGCAAGTTCGAGCGTCCGTGTGAGCGCAGGGAACGGCGAGGTCTCGGCCGTCACTTCGCCCTCGCCCTCCATCAGTACTACGATGTCGAGGTTGCCCGAATGCCCATGCAGCGCCGTCCACTC
>JBQTJD010000709.1:0-4204 GCA_052387475.1 Anaerolineales bacterium
AATCTAAAATCAGTAGGCGCTGCGATCAAAAAAAATCTTCGCCATCGTGCGGATGATGATTTTGATGTCCAACCATACTGACCAATTCTCGATATACCACAGATCATACTTGGTGCGCTCTTCAATAGAAGTATCGCCGCGCAGGCCGTTCACCTGCGCCCAACCGGTGGTGCCGGCCTTCTCGCGATGGCGGCCCATGTAGCGCGGGATGCGGCGGCGAAATTGCTCGACAAAGGCGAGTTGTTCCGGGCGCGGGCCGACCAGGCTCATCTCCCCGACCAACACGTTGATGAATTGCGGAAACTCATCCAGCGAGGTGCGGCGGATAAACCGGCCCAGACGCGTGATGCGCGTGTCATCCTTTACCGTCCAGCCCGGGCCGCCCTCTTCGGCGTCCAGCCGCATTGAGCGGAACTTGAGCACCGGGAAGGGTTTGGCGTCCAACCCCATGCGTTCCTGCACAAAAAACACCGGCCCCCTGGAATCCAATTTGATCAACAACGCCGTCAGCATCATCACCGGCGAAAAAAGAATGAGCGCGGCTGAGCTGCCCAAAATGTCCATCGCCCGTTTGATCGCGAGTTTCCAGCCGCGCAGCGCCACATCGCGGACGGACAAGAGGGGCAGCCCGCCGAGGTCGTCAATCGTCACGCCGGAAGCCAGGATGTCGTAAACGTTGGGGATCAGCTTGATACTCAGCCGGTCGCGCTGGCACAAATCAATCAGGCGCACCAATTCCTCGTCGGGCGCATCCGGCACGGCGATGATGACTTCATCCACCGCCTGAGTTTCAATCAGTTGCGGCAAATCATCGGCTGTGCCAATCACCGCGACACCGCCCAGTGTGGCCGGGGCGCTCTGCCCATTGTGCCCGACGACGCCCACCACCCGATAACCGAGAAAAGGCGAGCCATGAATCTTCTGCAACACCAATTCGGCCGGCTCGCCAGTGCCGAGGATCAACACCCGGTCTTGCACCCAACCCCGACTGCGTAGCACGTCGCGCGTGATCTCCAACACCCAACGGCCCAGCGTCACCAACAGCACCCCGCTGGCCCAGAAGTAGCCAATCAGCAAACGCGCGAGATTGACTTCGTAAGGCCCGTTCTTCAACACTAGATATTGCAGCGCCAAGCCCAGCAAGGTTCCCACGCTCACCCCGCTCACCACGGCGTAGAACTCATCTACGCGTGAGGACGCCCGAACTAAGTGATAAAGCCGAAAGAGGAAGAAGACGATGACCACTGAGCCAACGAAGAGGACCAGTGTGGGCACGTAATCGCGGAACGACCCCATTTCCACTGCCTCGGTGGGGATAGGCACATCGCGCCGGAGGCGAAACGCCAGCGCAAAGGCCAACGACAACATGAAGGCATCGACCACAGCCAGCGATAGTGAGAACAGGGTGCGAAAACGGCGGGTGTCCATTCAGTCTTCAGTCAACAGTGAACGAGTGATGGGTAACTACGGGCGACTGTTGACTGGCTGCCGTTCACTGAAGACAGGCTCACGCGGAATGACCGCTTCACGCAGGATGGTGAACCAGAGGTTGAGACGAATGCCCAGCACCACGAGCGCGCCCAGCATAGGGTTTGTCACGCGCGCGTAATGCTTCTTGTAAAAGTACAGCATGGCTTCATGAAATGCGATCTGCGCTTTGCGGCTGCGGCGGCTGGCCGCGCGCTTGACGTGTACCACGGTCACGCCCGGATAGTAACGCACTTGCCATCCGAGTTTCTTGATCCGCAGCGCCCAGTCCAAATCTTCGCCGTACATGAAAAATTTATCATCCAACAAACCCGCCTGTGCAATCGCCTCACGCCGCACCAGCATACACGCGCCGACCACCGAGTCGACTTCGGTTTCCACACCCGGGTCGAGGTAGGTCATGTTATAGCGCCCAAAGAGCCGGCTCTTTGGAAACACTTTGCTCAGCCCGGTGAGCCGGTAAAACGAGACCTCCGGTGTAGGGAAGCTGCGCCGACATGCCAGATCCAGTTCACCCGTGGGCAGCACCAGCTTTGGCCCCAGCACCGCGCACTCCGGATGCGCATCCATATATCTCACCATGCCAGCCAAAGCCGTATCGGGCACGACCGTATCCGGATTTAGCAACAGCACATAGCGCGGCAAGCGCCCATCTTCCGATGGGAGTGAGGTGAACCCCAGCGCCCGCAATCCCAAATTATTCCCCGCTGCGTAGCCGTCGTTGCGTGGGCTTTCTACCAGCAGCACTTGTGGGAATTCGGCCGGAGGAAACTCCGCCCGCACCATTGCCGCCGAGCCATCGACAGAGGCGTTGTCTACAACGCACACCCGCAGCGTCAGGTTTCTGCGCGCCGCAAACACGGAGCGCAAACAATCGCGAAGCAGCCCGCGCGTATTCCAATTGAGAATAATGATCCCCAGGTCGAGCATTAAGCGGGGATTTTAGCATGGGCGGTGCGCACCCTTCAAAACCACGCTCCTCCCTCAGCGGGGTGAAGTCGGCAGTATTGGCATCGTCGGCCCAGGCACGCCCAACACTTCGGCCAGCGCTGCCCGCAGCGCCGTACGATCATCCCACGCGTACTCGGTTAGACCGAAACACATGGATTGCTCGTGGCCTTTGCCGCAAGCCAGCACAATGTCGCCCGGTTGCGCCAGGCGCACCGCCAGCCGAATAGCTTCACCCCGATCCGGCACACGGAAGAAACTCACGCCTTCAACGCCCCCCTTCGTGCGTGCGCCGAAAGCCATCATCTCAAGGATGTCATCGAGCGACTCGGTGCGCGGGTCTTCGGCGGTGAGCACAGTGATGTCCGCGAGTTCGGCGGAGGTCTCGGCCATCAGCCGCCGCTTCTCTACGTCGCGCAGCCCCGCCGAGCCGAAGACGGCAATGACCCGTGGTTTGTAGAGACGCGCCGGTGGCGCGTCTTTGTAGTCGATGGGAGCAGCCTCAGCGGTGAGCATCTGTCGGGCGGTTTCGAGGGCGCGCCGCAACGCGTTAGGCGTGTGGGCGAAATCCACGAGGGCGGTGAACGGCTGGCCGAGGTCAATCCGCTCCATGCGACCCGGCACGCCGCGTAGCTCCGCGATCCCCCGCTGTGCAGCCTCTGGTGCAATCCCCAGCACGCCGACCGTGGCTGCAAGCGCCGCGAGGCAGTTCGAAACGTTGAAGGCGCCCATCAAGGAAATAGAGAATTGGAGTTCGGAGATTGAAGTGTTGAACTGTGTCGAGTTTGGGCGGTATTCGATGTGATGGGCGACGACATCGGCGGTTTGCCGCACGCCGTAGCTCAACCGCTTTTCTTTCAGCACGCCGCTCAGATATTCGAACGAACTGTCATCGGCGTTGAGCACGCCCGTTTTTTCGACGCCCGGCTTGCGCGCGGCGGTGCTCAGCATTTCAAACAGCCGGCCCTTGGCCGCGCGGTAATTTTCGTAGCTACCGTGCTCGTCGAGATGTTCGTGCGTGATATTCGTCACCACGGCGATGTCATACTCGCAGCCCGTGACGCGGTGTTGCGCCAGCCCGTGCGACGTGGTCTCGAGCACGGCGTGCGTCAGCCCGTCAGCGGCCATCCGCGCAAGGTAACCCTGAATCTCCAGCGCCTCGGGCGTAGTGACGTGGAAACCGGTATCAAGTGTCTCATTCCCAATGACGGCGCTCACGGTGGAGATGAGGCCGGCGTGAATGCCGGCGGCCTTCAATATCGAATGGATCAGCGTGGCCGTCGTCGTCTTGCCATCGGTGCCCGTCACCCCGATGAGCACCAGCTTGCGCGAGGGGAAGCGGTGCCACGCGGCGGCCAGCCAACCGAGGGCCTCGCGGGAGTTGGGAACGGAAATGAAGGAAACGGGGGAAAGGCGGGAAAGATCGGGGTTTCCCTCGTTTCCCATAATTTCCCTCGTTTCCTGTTCCATCACAATCGCCGCCGCGCCTTTGGCAATCGCCTCGCGAATGAAGTGATGCCCGTCAAAGTTCGCGCCGCGCGTGGCGACGAAGAGCGTACCGGGCGTTACCTGGCGCGAATCATGCGTGATAGCGGTGATGTCGGGGTCGCCCTCGCCGGTGCGGGCGGTGAGGTGCGGGAGGGCGATGAGAAGCTGGGAAAGTTGCATGCGGTGAATCAAAAGCCCCGGCGCAATACCGGGGCCTGGCTCGTGTCGGGGGCTGGCCTCAGGCGGTGGGGAACAAGTGGCTTACCGCGACTTTGAAGCC
>JBQTJD010000710.1:0-3363 GCA_052387475.1 Anaerolineales bacterium
TGACCTCCGGGATGGCGAAACGCTGCGCGTCGCCGCCGCTTGCGCCGGGCGCAATGGCGTAGTCGGGGATGTCGGCGAGTATCGAATTGAAGTGGCGGGCGTGCGCCTCGGGGATGCCGCTGAAGACCCGGGCGTGCCACTGGCCGTCGTCCTCGCGCAGCGCGATCAGACCAGCGTGCCCTTCGACCAGACTCACGGCGGTGTTGAGGATACGCCGCAGCACGCGGCTGAGGTCAAGCTCTTCGGTGATGGCGCGGGCCACCTCCAGCAGCACATCACGCTGGACGACGCGGTAATCGGGCAACATGGGCCGGAGTATAGCATCGGTGCGTTGGCGGGAGGTAAACGGGATGGCCGCGTTGATTGTAAAAGCCTGCCTCCTGCGGTAACCTTTGCGCAAGGGTTTTGCAATGACAGCACGAGCTAGGAAGAAGAAGACCTCCCCTCAAGTTGTAGAACTAGCCAGCGACGGTGATATGCGTCGCGCATATGACTTCTCCGGTGGTGTGCGCGGGAAATATGCGCGCGTGTTGAAGGAGAAGGGATACACGTTGCGAGTTTACAACGCGGACGGGACGTTTTCAGAAGAACATGTCTTGGGAAGTCAGACCGTGACGCTGGAGCCTGACGTGCAGGAATTTTTCCCTGACTCGCAAGCCGTCAATCGTGCTTTGCACTCGCTTATCTCGTTGATCCCCGAGAAGCGCAAGCAAGCAGACGGCAACGGGCGTAAGCAATCCCCCAAAAAGCAACTTCGGGCGTAACGGCATAGCCCTCGACCAGACTGACGGCGGTGTTGAGGATGCGCCGCAGCACGCGGTTGAGGTCAAGCTCTTCGGTGATGGCGCGCGCCACCTCCAGCAGCACATCGCGCTGGAGGACGTGGTAATCGGGCAGCATGGGCCGGAGTATAGCATTGGTGTGTTGGCGGGATGTAAGTGGGTGGCCTAGAAATAAGAAGCCGAAGCGCACGCTTCGGCCTATGCGGATATGCGTTTCAAGCGTCAGCGGGATTCGTTTAGAACTTGCTTCAAGTTCTTGTAAGCATGACGCTCCCAAAGGCGAAGAAAGTGGATGTTCTTGAGCTCGTTCGGTGGCGTGCACTCATCAAGGAGTGCTGGAATAATGAATCTCTGTCCGAATGGCCTTAGATTCATCTGTTCAAGTGCGTGACGTAGTTCTCTTTGTACATATCCGACCTTCTCGCAGCTCTTCTTAGAAAGAAAGGCGAGAAAATAATCACATGTCTCGATAGCATTATCTATTTCTCTCTTCCAATCATCCCCCGGTAACAGATCTTTTTCATCAAACCAAGTCAAGAACCCGTCACGCAGCAACTTTGAGCCAATCGTCTGAACCCGTCTCCGATCTTCTTTGGCGTGACACAGAAAGACCAGTTTGACGGGTAGGACTACTTCGTGGTTTATGATGGGTAGGTTGCCGAAGTCCACAAAGTCTTTTTGCCAGGGCAACCTTAGCTTGACGCCGACATGCCCCGGTGTTCTCGTGTTTCTCAAAACCACTTGAGTTTTGTCGGGGATCTTTCGATCACGCGCGATCTTGACGCTTGTTATTGATTGAATCATATTTTTCGTTCCTTCATTTACTGCAACTTTATTGATGGACTACTTAACCTACCTCAGCACCCCCTTCGCCAGCGCCTCCAGCCCGTCCACATCATCCAAATTCAGCCATTGCAACATCACGCGCTGCACGCCGGCCTCGGCTAATTCGCCCAACTGCTCCACTACCGCCGAGGGCGTACCGACGACGAGGCCACCCGCGCGCAGGGCGTTGGCGGAGGTGTCGCGCTGCGAGAGCTTGCGCCGTAGCTCGGCGTCGTCGCGGCCAAAGCGCAGGCCCGTCATCAGCGAGCGGCGCACATCCTTTGGGTGACGGCCCCGCTCGGCCAGCAACTCAGTCAACTTCGTATTCAATTCGCGGAACTTGCTGGCTGTGATGTAGACGGCGTTCCACTCGGATGCGTACTCGGCGACGTAGCGCAGTGTGCGCCGCTCACCGTTCCCGCCGACGAGGATGCGCGGGCCGCCGGGTCGGACAGGGCGTGGCAGCACGACGGCGTCTCTCAATTTGAAGTACGCACCATCAAACGTAAGCGGCTCATCTCGTTGAAGCAAATGACTGATGACTTTCAGCCCTTCCTCGAAGCGGTCGAAGCGCGGGCCGGGATCGAGCAAACCCCAGCCATAGTTGCTGTGCTCGCGCGCCTGCCAGCCCGCGCCGAGGCCGAGCGTCAACCGCCCGCCGGAGAGGTCGTCCACTGCCGCCGCCATTCGCGCTGTCATCGTTGGGTGACGGAATGAGACGGGCGAAACCAGCGGGCCGAACTCGATGCGGCGCGTGTGGCCGGCCAGCCACGTCAGCGACACCCATAGTTCGAGCGAGTCGAGGTCGGGCGGGTTGGCGTTGGTGTAATGGTCGGAGCGGTACAGCCCGGCGAATCCCAATTCCTCCACCGCCGCCGCAATGCGCTGCCAGCGCGGCCAGTTCAAGCCGTCTTGCCCCTCGATCATGATGGCAACTTCGATCATGGCGTCTCGCTCCTTAATCCCTAATCCCTGTACTGGAGGGGCGAAGGATTAGGGGTTATCGGCTCTTCTTGCGGAAGCTCAACTTGAGCGGCGTGCCGGTGAACGGGTATTGCTCGCGGATGCAGTTTTCGAGATAGCGCCGATAGGTAAAGTGCACCAGTGTCGGGTCGTTGACATGAAACAGAAACGTCGGCGGGTCCACGCGCACTTGCTCGGCGAACGACAACTTGAGCTGGCGGCCGTTTTTCGTGGGCGGCGTGTGGCGCATCGAAGCATCGCGCATCAGTTGATTGAGCTTCGACGTCGGCACGCGCACCAAGCGCTCTTCTTGAATCTTCAGCGCGGTGGGCAACACGTGCTGTGTGCGCGCGCCGGTCTTGGCCGAGATGAAGACGATCGGCACATAATCGAGAAAGTGTAGCGTTTCGCGCACACGCTCGGTGTACGTGTTCATCGTGTAGGTGTCTTTTTCCACCGCGTCCCACTTGTTCACCACCACTACCACGCTCTTGTGCTCATCCAGGATGTAGCCGGCGATGTGCGCGTCTTGATCGGAGAAGTGTTGCGTGGCGTCGAGCAGTAACAACGCCACGTCGGCGCGCGAGATGGCGCGGAACGTCCGCAGCACGCTCCACTTCTCCACGCCGGGGTCAATCGCCCCACGCCGCCGGATGCCGGCGGTATCGATCAACACAATCGGCGTGCCGTCGAGTGTCATTGGCGTATCGGTGGCGTCGCGCGTGGTACCGGGGATGGGGCTGACGATGGCGCGCTCCTCGCCGAGCAAGCGATTGAGTAATGAGCTTTTGCC
>JBQTJD010000711.1:0-11280 GCA_052387475.1 Anaerolineales bacterium
ATAAAGCCGCATTCGACCGGCTGGGGCTGGCGTACACGAAGAAGGGCATCGGGGTGGACGACTACTTGCGCACCAATATCCCCAACATCTGGGCCATCGGGGACACGACGGGCAAGTCCATCCTCGCTCACGTGGGGATGCAGCAGGGCCTGGTGTGCGCTGAGAATATCGCGACTGCGCCGGGCGCTTCACTGCGGCCAATGGATTACGGCGTGATCCCGGCCGTCGTCTACACCATCCCGGAAGTCGTCACGGTCGGCCACGTCCCGGCGGAGGCCGACGGCGCCCAATCTTTCAAAGTGCCGTTCTCGGCCAACCTGCGGGCGCGCATCGAGGCTTACGAGGAGGGGTTCGTCAAGATTTGGGTGAAGGATGAGGTCGTGGTGGCGGCGCAGGCCATGGGCTATTACGTCTCCGAGTTGATGCAGGAACTGGCCAACATGGTCGCGCTCAAGACTCCTACCCACGCCGTCGCCGACATCATCCACGCCCACCCGACTTACTCCGAGATCACGCGCTCGGTGCTGGAGTATTCGCTGGGCAAAGCCGTAGACTTCATCATGCCCGGATCGCAACCCATTGACTGATGTTTGATGGAGTTGAAGCACTTGCTGGAACGTGAGACATGAGCGTTCAATCCGATACCCGCTTCACGCGCGGCCCCTGGCTCACCCCCTCCCGGTGGAAGTGGCTGGCCTGGTCGCTGGCTGGACTAACGTTCCTCTTGATGGCGGGTACGCTGTTGCTGGTTTGGGTGGGCCGTTCTTCGCCTCTGAGGGCGGATAACTCTGATTATTCCCTCGCTAACCAGGTCGTCGCTTTGCTCAGCATCGTGCCTGGGTCCATCGTCGGCGCTCTGATTGCAGCCCGGCAGTTCCGCAACCCTTATGGTTGGATCTGGCTGCTTGCGGGTTTTGCCCAGAGTGTGGCGCAAATTAGTTCGGCCTATGCCTTGCACGGCTTGCTGATTGCACCCGGCACACTGCCCCTAGGTGGGTTGGCGCTGTTTCTCACGGGTGCGGGCTGGTTTCTGAATTTAGCAACGAGTCCTTTCGTACTGCTGCTTTTCCCCACTGGACATCTGCCGTCACCCCGATGGCGCGTCGTGGCTTGGGTCGTCGTTGCCGTGTTCCTGAGTGGCTTGACGCTAGGCTGGGCCATGCCGGAATACTCTGGCTTTGTGCCAGACCTCGAGAGCCCCTATAGCGCACCCGGTATCGCGAACGAGGTGGTAGAGGCGCTTGTCGTCATTAGTGTGATCGCTATCTCCCTCGCCATCGTTGCAGGCGTCGTCTCGCTTCTCGTCCGCTTTCAGCGTGCGGCTGACATCGAGCGCCAGCAATTGAAGTGGTTTACCTATGGGGCCGTGCTTTCGGGGATGGTCTTCATCAGCGACTTCTTCTACACGTTTCCCGGTGTATGGGAAAGTGTCAAGGAAGCGATTGCTTTCAACGTGCTGCCGCCGCTGACAATTGGGATTGCAATCCTGCGCTACCGCCTGTTTGACATTGACCTCATTATCCGCCGGACGCTGGTGTATTCGACGCTCAGCGGTCTGCTGGCTCTCACCTATATCGGCATCGTTGTCATTTCTCAAAGTCTGCTGTCGGCGTTCGGCAGCCCACGCTCGGAGCTTGTCACCGTCGCCTCGACGCTCGCCATCGCTGCGCTGTTCTTCCCGCTCCGCAACCGTGTACAAGATTTCATAGACCGGCGTTTTTATCGCAAGAAGTACGACGCGCAGAAAGTGCTGGCCGAGTTCGCGGCCACGTGCCGCGATGAGACGGATTTGGAGAAACTGACCGCGCGGCTGGTGGAGGTCGTTGACGAGACGATGCAGCCGGAGAGTGTGAGTTTGTGGCTGCGCAAGGACCCGAAGGGCGCTTCGCGGAACCCCTCGACTCTGGATAGGCCTTCACGGAACGAAGCATGACTACGCAGACCCAACCCGACACCCACTTGCGCGGCCCTGTGCGGGTCGTCGTTCAGATTGCTTGGCTGGTTCTCGTCGGTTTGATAGTGGTGGTGTTCGCCGCAGGCGTTCCAGCGCGCCTGAGACAATTGTTGAGCATTGCCGACGATGCAACCCCGGACGGCCCGACCTTAGTCGTCGGCCTGCCCTCGGAATGGGACGCCGTGCTCACCTTGCGCCTTGGCGTGGAAGAGGCAGGCGCGCTGCAGGCTCTCGGCCTCTCGCTCGGTTTCTACGCTGGATATATCCTCGCATTCGAGGTGGCGCTGGCTCTGGCGTATACCGCCATTGGCATCTTCATCTTCTGGCGCAGATCAGATGACTGGATGGCGCTGTGGGTCTCACTTCTGCTCGTCGTCATGGGAACCAACGCCATCGCGGTCGTAGTGCCTGCGCTGTTTGCCGTCTGGCCCGACGCGCGTTTGATATCTATCTTTGCCGGAATGCTCGGCATGGTCAGCCTTCTCCATGTCTTGTTCCTATCGCCCGATGGGCGGTTCGTGCCTCGCTGGACAATGCCCATCGCCGCTGGTTCGGCTGGATGGATACTGGCCGCCCTTGGTGTACCTGTCCTCCTGCTGAAACAGGACACAGCGTTTTTCCCCATTGTCCTGGCAAGCCTGGCCTGGCTAGGCGGACTGGGGCTGGGGGTCTTGGCCCAGGTATATCGCTACACCCGGTTCTCCGGCCCAGTGCAACGCCAGCAAACCAAGTGGGTGGTGATTGGCCTGACGAGTGTAGTTGTAGGATTACTGTTGAACTCCCTGTTCTACGCCGCTAGCAGCCAACAGCCCGGCCTCCCGCGGCTACTCTACAACCTGATCCGCTCGCCAGTTTTGACCTTCTGCCTGGGCCTCTTACCTGTTTGCCTCACCTTCTCTATTCTGCGCTACCGGCTATGGGATATTGATGTCCTCATCCGCCGGACGCTCCAATACTCGGTGCTCAGCGGCCTGCTGGCGTTGGTCTACTTCGGCCTCATCGTCGTTCTGCAAAGCATCTTCACCGCCTTTGGCGGGGGACGTTCCGAATTCGTCGCCGTCGCTTCCACGCTGGCCATTGCCGCACTGTTCTTCCCATTGCGCAATCGCGTGCAGGCGTTTATTGATCGGCGTTTCTACCGCCAGAAATACGACGAGCAGACAGTGCTGGCCGGGTTTGCAGCGACCTGTCGCGACGAGACCGATTTGGGCCAACTGGCAGCGCGATTGACGGCGGTGGTTCAGGAAACCATGCAACCGGAGAGCGTGGGGCTGTGGATGCGCGCCGCAAAAGGCGCCCGGAGTGTACGAAACGATGACTCATCGCTTTAGCGTTTTGGCCTGGGGTGGGTTTTGCCTCGCCCTCGCGTTCGGCGCGGGCACGATCTTTTTGACGCTGGCGACCGCCACCGGGCAGACGCCCTGGCCTGAGCTTCTCGGCGACTTTTTCTACAGCGCCAGCGGAGTCATCACCGCAGCGGTTGGGGCGCTGGTCGCGGCCCGCCGAAGCCGGAACCCGCTCGGCTGGATCATGGTGGCGATTGGGCTGGCTCTGACGCTACAGCAGTTGGCTTATGATTACACCAGCCTCGGGTTTAGTTCGACTACTCAACCATCGCCCATTCACATCCTGGCCCTCTGGATTTCGCAATGGCTATGGCCGTTCCCCTATGTGGGCCTGGTCTTGTTGCTGCTCTTGTTTCCCGCCGGCCGCCTGCTCTCGCCACGCTGGCGTTGGGTCGCCGGTCTGTCACTTTTTCTCTACGGCGCGCTGACGGTGTTGTGGGCGGTCAGCACCCCCATGACGCTTTCGACCCGGCATGGCGAAACGATTTCCATCGCCAATCCGATTGGCCTCGTGCGGTTGGGCCAGGAACACGAAAGCGTCGTGCTGCCCTTCATCATCGCCGTGCTGGCCTTCACCCTCATCAGCGCCCTGCTGGCGCTCTGGCTGAGATACCGACGGGCACACGCAGTGGAGCGCAAACAACTCAAATGGTTCTTCTATGCCGCTATCGTGTTTGTGTTTACCTTTATTCCAACCTCCATTTTCAACAATCAGCTGTTTGGTGTGTTGATTGATGTGGTTGCGTTAGGGCTGCCCGTCTCGATTGGCATCGCCATCCTGCGTTATCGGCTGTGGGAAATTGATGTCATCATCCGCCGGACGCTGGTGTATTCGACGCTCAGCGGCCTGCTGGCGCTTACCTACTTTGCTTTGATCACGCTGCTGCAAAGCCTGTTTTCCGCAATCAGCAATCAACAATCAGAAATCAGCATTGTCCTTTCCACCCTCGCCATCGCCGCGCTGTTCTTTCCGCTGCGCAACCGCGTGCAAGATTTCATTGACCGGCGCTTCTATCGCCAGAAGTACGACGCCCAGAAAGTGTTGGCCGACTTCGCGGCCACGTGCCGCGACGAGACGGATTTAGAGCAATTGACCGCGCGGCTGGCCGAAGTGGTAGACGAGGCGATGCACCCGGAGAGCGTGAGGTTGTGGTTGAAGCCAACCAGAGCGAAGAGGCGAGAGACAGACGTATGACACCCCACACCCGCCGCGATCCTGCTCTGAGTGGCCGCAGGTTATTCATCGCCCGTCTGGCCTGGCTGGCCCTGGCGCTGCCGACGCTCGCGATCATCGCGGCCTCGGTCTTGCCGCGCTATTGGCAGTTGGCCACGGTCACGGAGGCAGCCACGATCTTTGCCGGCCAGTTGCGGCCCTTCGAGGCCCAGGCGCTCGCGCAGCTTGGATTGTCCGTCTCCTTTTATGGCGCCTATTTCGCGTTGCTGGAGGGCTTGGGGGCGGCGGTTTTTTTCGTGATCGGGGCCGTGATCTTCTGGCGGCGCTCGGATGAGCGCATGCCGCTATTGTTCTCCTTCGCTTTGATCGGCACTGGTCTGAATAGCAATCCGCTGACCACGCCGCTTGAGGCCGTCCACCCGGCCCTCACTGCCTTGCTGGTCGGATTGAGAGCGGTTGCGTTCGCGAATCTGGTCGTTGCGATCCTGATATTTCCCGATGGCCGCTTCGTGCCTTCCTGGACGAAGTGGCTGGCGCTCGTGTGGGTGGCATACCTCGCGCTGTCGTTGGGCATTCCCTCGCTGCGCCTAAGGGCCACGATAGTCTGGGAAGACGTTTCGCAAGCCCTCGTGTTCTCGTGGGTGGTGCTATGGCTGTTGCTGATTCCTGCAATTCAGGTCTATCGCTATCGCGTCCACTTCACGCCTGTGCAGCGCCAGCAGACCAAATGGGTGGTGTTTGGCCTGGCCTTGGGCAACGGACTGGTGTGCGGCGTAGCTGTCACTTCGCTCGTGGTGTCCCTGTGGGCTTTGCCCCTGACTGTCGTGCTCGCCGCCCGCATGGTGGCCTACACGATGATTTTGCTGTCAACGATCTTAATGGCGGTCATTATCGCCGTGGCGATCCTGAGGTCGCGGTTGTGGGACATTGACGTCATCATCCGTCGGACGCTGCAATACTCGCTCCTCAGCGGCGTGCTCGCGGTCATTTACTTCGGCCTTATCGTCGTCCTGCAGACCGCCTTCACCGCCATCACCGGACAACAGCAAAACGATTTCGTCACCGTCGCCTCCACCCTCACCATCGCCGCGCTGTTCTTTCCGCTGCGCAATCGCGTGCAGAACTTTATTGATCGCCGCTTTTACCGCCAGAGGTATGACGCCCAGAAAGTATTGGCCGAGTTCGCCGCCACCGCGCGCGATGAGACGGATTTGGAGAAACTGACGGCGCGATTGGTGGAAGTGGTTGATGAGACGATGCAACCGGAGAGCGTGCAGGTATGGCTCAAGCCATCGGAACCACTGAAACACAGAGAGCACTGATGGCACTGAATGGTTCTCAGTGCGTTCAGCGTCTTCAGCAACTCAGTGGTTCCGGCCAGCCGTAACGCTCGCCGTAACGATTTCCCGACAGTGCTTGTGTATGATGGAGGCGAAATGACCACTTTACTTCGCAGTTTCTGGCAGGGGTTGTTCGGACAAAAGCCGGAGCCGGCGGCAGAAGTGCCCGCCCCGGCCGAGACGCCCCCACGGGCCGTCTCCGTGCTGCCGCTCGACGTCGCGCCCAATGACCCGCTGACGCTGTACTTCCAAAGCTCGCCCGGCGCGGTGGAGGTGGATGGGCTCAAGATCGAATCGCCGGCGGTGCAAGCCCTGCGGGCGGCAAACGTGAAGATCGCCGTGCCGCTGGTCAGCCAGGGTGACCTGATCGGCCTGTTGTGTCTGGGGCCGCGTCGGAGCGAGCAGGATTACGGCGCCGATGATCGCGGGCTGCTCAGCAACCTGGCTTCGCAAGCGGCGCCCGCCGTGCGCGTCGCGCAGCTCGTTCGCCAACAACAGATCGAAGCCCAGGCCCGCGAACGCATCGAGCAGGAGTTGCGCGTGGCCCGCCTCATCCAGCAGACGCTGCTGCCCAAGGAATTGCCCAACCCACGCGGCTGGCAGGTGGCCGCGCACTATCAACCGGCGCAGGCCGTGGGCGGCGACTTCTACGATTTCATCCATTTCGCCGATGGCCGCCTGGGCCTTATCATCGGCGATGTGACCGACAAGGGCGTGCCGGCTGCGTTGGTGATGGCGACCACCCGCAGCATTCTGCGTGGCGCGTCGGAGCAATCCACTTCACCGGGGCAGATTCTGGAACAGGTCAACAATCGCCTGTGCCCCGACATCCCACCCAAGATGTTCGTCACCTGTCTGTACGCGATCTTGGATACGGCGACCGGTCGCCTGACCTACGCCAATGCCGGCCACGATCTGCCGTACTGCCGCACCGCGACCGGTGTGGTGGAGATGCGAGCCATCGGCATGCCGCTCGGACTGATGCCCGGCATGCGCTACGAAGAACGCGAGATCGTCGTTCAATCCGGTGACAGCGTGCTGCTGTACAGCGATGGGATCGTGGAGGCGCACAGCCCCAGCCGCGAGATGTTCGGCTTCCCCCGGCTGGCCGCGTTGATCGCGCAGCATCCCGGCGGCGAGGGGCTGATCGGGCATTTGCTCGAACAACTCGCCTCATTCACTGGCGTGAACTGGGAACAGGAAGACGATACGACGATGGTGCTCATTCAACGCCAGCCCTCACCCCAAGCCCCTCTCCCAAAGGGAGAGGGGAAAATGCTCGCTGCGACGCTTCCCCCCCTCTCCCACCAAGAGAGAGTCGCTTCGCTTATGCCGGGGGGTGAGGGTCAGCGTGAGGACCGCACTCTCAAAGCCGATGGCTGGCGCGTCGTCACGCAGTTCAAACTGGCGAGCGAGCCGGGCAACGAGCGCGATGCGATGAAACGGGTGGCGGAGGCGGTGGCCGACCTCAACCTGCCCGGCCCGCGTCTGGAGAAGTTGAAGACGGCGGTGTCCGAGGCGACGATGAACGCCATCGAGCATGGCAACAAAAACCGCGCCGAGCTGCCGGTGGATATCCGCGTGCTGCGCGACTCACATGCGGTCGCGGTGCAGATCACCGATCACGGCGGCGGGCAAGCTGTGCCCGAGCCGGCCACGCCCGATTTGGATGCCAAGCTGGCCGGGCTGCAATCGCCGCGTGGCTGGGGGTTATTCCTGATTGCGAAGATGGTGGATGAGATGAACACGGCCAGTGATGCGGTCCATCACACCGTCGAACTGATACTTAATCTGGAAGGCGACCATGACAACCCAACCGTTTGATGCGCAAGTCCGCCAACATGATGGGGTGGCAGTGATTGACCTGCACGGTGAAATCAACGCCGACGCCGATGTCGCGCTCATTTCCGCTTACACGGAAGCTGAGGGTCACAATACACCCTCGATCCTGCTCAATTTCGGCGGCGTGGAGTACATCAACAGCACCGGCATCGCCCTGATCGTGGGGCTGCTGGCCCGCGCGCGCAAGAGCGGGCGGCGGCTGCTCATCTGCGGCCTCAGCCCGCACTACACCGAGATTTTCCAGATCACCCGTCTATCCGATTTCATGACCATCGTGCCCGATGAAGCAGCCGCGCTGGCGCAAGCCGCGCAGCCATAAAGGAGACTCACATGAACAAACCCAATGTCAGCATGACGGTGCGGCGCTCCGGGCAGGGGGCCGGCATCATCGATATCAGCGGGGAGGTGAACGGGCACGCCGAGAGCGTGTTGATGGAGGCGTACGCGCAGGCCAGCGCCGGCAACACGCGCGCCATTCTGCTCAACTTCACCAAGCTCGAATACATGAACAGTTCCGGCATCGGCCTGCTGGTCACGCTCCTCATCCGCGCCAACCGGCAGAAGCAACAACTGCTGGCCGTCGGGCTGAGCGAGCACTACCGGCAAATCTTCGAGCTGACACGGCTAAACGAAGCCATCGGCATTTTCAACACAGAAGCGGAAGCGCTGGCAACGGCGTAAAAAAACCGGGAATCGAGGGAAATAAAGGAACACAGGGAAACCACAAGTTCTTATTTCCTTTTGGAGGCAACCATGACCAATTCCAATTCCCAACGCGAAGGTGAATGGGCCAAGCCGGTCGGCAAGCTCAAGGTATCCCCGGTAGCGGCGGGTGGCATCAACCTCAACGTCGAGGGCAAACAACTCACTGGCCCGCTCAAGGGCTTTGGGCAGATGTGGCAGAAGACGTACTCGGTGCGGCTAACCGGCGCCGACGTCACTCCTCAGGCGGTCGTCAAAGTCTGGCAAGCCGAGTTCCCCAACTTCTGGCCGACCGGCAACCGCATCTACGCCCCGCTCACCGGCCTTCAGCCCGGCGGGGTGGCCGTGCTCAACCTGGCCGGGCCGGGCGGGATGACAGCCCCCGGCGGCGGGCCGCTCATCTCCACCGGCATCATGGTCATTTACGCCGATGACGAATCGTTCAGCTTCATGACGCCCGAGGGACACATCTTCGCCGGCATGATCACGTTCAGCGCGCACGAAGACGAAGGCGCAACCGTCGCGCAGATTCAAGCCCTCATCCGCGCCAACGATCCCCTGTATGAATTGGGCTGCCGTGTCGGCGTCGTCCACAAAACCGAAGACGACTTTTGGCAGGCCACGCTCCGCAGTCTGGCCGCGCGCTTTGGCGTGAACGGGCAGCCGCAACAGCGCAACGTGCTGGTGGATCCGCGCATCCAATGGTCAGCGGCCGGGAACGTCTGGCACAACTCAGCTATCCGCACGGCGCTGTACTTGCCGGTGGCGCTGGCCAGGCGCATGTTTGGAAAGTGACTCAAGAGCAACCGTGACCACACCCACTCCCAATGACGCCTCCCATTGGGCCAAACCGATTTCGCGCCTGAAGATCTCGGACGTGCCGACCGGTGCGACGAATCTCAACCTTGAAGGCCGCCAGATCGTCAGCCCGTTGCAGGGCTTTGGCACGCTGTGGCAAAAAACGTATCGCCTGCCGTTGGCCGGCGTCAGCGCCACCGCCGCCGAGGTGATGAATACGTGGAAGGAAAATTTCCCCAGGTTCCAGCCGCCGGGCAATCACTTCTATCCACCCATCACCGGCATCAATCCCGGCCAGGTGATCTTTATTACCAGCACCCTGCCGGTCTTTCCCGGTCTGCCCGGCCTCGTGCCCATCGCGGCGGGTGTCGTCGTCATTTACGAGGACGATGAGTGCTTCACCATCATGACGCCCGAGGGCTTCCCCGAGTCGGGCTGGAATACTTTCAGCGTGCAGGAGGAGGACGGCGTCCCGGTGGCGCAGGTGCAAACATTGGCGCGCGCCGCCGACCCCATCTACGAGTTTGGTCTGTATGTGATGGGCGGCAGCCAGTTTCAAGATAAGACGTGGGCGCACGTGCTCAGCGCGCTGGCCGCGCACTTCGGCGTGGCCGGGCAGGTGCAGAGCCACAAAGTCTGTCTCGATCCGCGCCTGCAATGGTCGGAGGCGAAGAACGTCTGGCACAACGCAGCCATTCGCACGTTCTTCTATTTGCCCGTGGCGTTGTTGAAGCGGATTTGGAAAAGGTGACGGCATCGCGCAAGCAGGGTGACCGTCCATGACAACGTCTTTACCCCAGCACCCCTTTCCGTTCGCGCCCCGTCTGTTCCAGGGCTTGTGGGCCGTCATCCTGGCCCTGACATCCTTGCTTTTGATATTGGGGATCCCCGCGCGCTTTGCGCAGCTCAACCGGGTTGCCGTTCAACTGGATATCCAATCCGGAACATTGAGCGAGGTCGAAGTCGGCCTGCTGTCTCAACTCGGCCTGTCCTTGACCTTCTACGCCGGCTACGTCACCGCGCTGGAGGCGGTGGCCGCCCTGAGCGGCATTCTGGTGGGGGCGATTATTTTCTGGAAGAAGCATGATGATTGGATGGCGATGTTGGTGAGCGTGGCGCTTACGACGCTGGGGACTTTTCCCACGCCCCTGATGACGTCGGTTGCCAATGATCAGCCAGCCTTAGGCATCGTGGTGACGCTTTTACAGTTCATCGCCATTGGCCCCTCCTTTCTTATCTTCTACATTTTCCCCGATGGGCGCTTCCGGCCGGCGTGGACGAAATGGATTGGCGTCATTTGGATGATCTCCTCAATCGCCGGGCTGTTTTTTCCTGCGCTCAGGCCGCCCGGCACGCTCTTCACCATGCGGACTGTCCCCGGCCTCGTGCTTTTCTGGGTTCTGTTCGTGCTCGCCCTGGGCATTTACGCTCAGGTCTATCGCTATCGCCGCTACGCGACGCCCGTTCAACGCCAGCAGACCAAGTGGATTGTGTTCGGATTCATCCTGAGTCTGACGACTATATTGTCAGTTGGTTTCGCCTCGCTTTTCTTCGACTATCAGCGGCCTTCATCCGGCTCGATGCTTTTCCTGCTGCTCATCATTGGCATGGTCTTGCTGGCGCTCACCATTACGCCGATTACGGTCATGTTTTCGATATTGCAATTTCGGCTATGGGATATTGATATTCTGATCCGCCGCACCCTGCAATACTCATTGCTGAGCGGTCTGCTCGCCCTCATCTACTTCGGCCTCGTCGTCGTTTTGCAGAGTCTGCTGTCCGCCGTCGGCAGTCAGCAGTCGGAATTCGTCACTGTCGCGTCCACCCTCACCATCGCCGCATTGTTCTTTCCGCTCCGTAACCGCATTCAAAACTTCATTGATAAGCGCTTCTATCGCCAGAAATACAACGCGCAGAAAGTGCTGGCCGATTTTTCCGCGACCTGCCGCGACGAAACGGATTTGGATAAGCTCACGACCCGGCTGGCGGAAGTGGTGGACGACACCCTGCAACCGGAGACGGTGAGCGTGTGGCTTAGGAAGACCGCGGACAGCCGACAGCAGACGGCGGTCGGCCGTCAACCGTCGTCGGTCGAGATGTCGGAGCGCTAGGATTACTTTTGAG
>JBQTJD010000712.1:0-2914 GCA_052387475.1 Anaerolineales bacterium
GCCAGCCATGGCGGCTGGATTGACCGATCATGTCTGGACGATGGACGAGCTACTCAGCTTTCGTGTGCCGCCCAATTACCTGTGCTAAGCGCTTTTTCGCTTTGTACCCGTTACAGGGACACTACCGGAAAGAAAGGAAATCAGGGAAATGGACGTTTTCCCTGATTTCCCACTATTCCTTCTTTTCCCGTTCTAAAGAGCGTTGCATAAGTTGCTTAACTTTTCGTCTGGCATTAAATAGGAGCGCATGAGAAGAACATCGCGCCCCGAAAACTGGCAAGAAGCCCGCCGCTTGCGGGCTTGGGAACTCAAACAGGCTGGATGGCGACAACAGGCTATCGCCGCTGCGCTCGGTGTGAGCAAATGTGCTGTCAGCCAATGGATGCGGGCAGCGGCCGGGAAAGGCCGTGAGGGTCTGTTTTCGCAACCACGTACTGGCCGACCGCCTGAACTGGGCGTGGCCGATCTCTGGAAGGTGTCTGATTTGTTGAGCCACGGTGCGGAGGCGTATGGCTTTCGTGGCGCGGTCTGGACGTGTGCTCGCGTGGTCAAGGTGATCGAACTGGAATTTGGCGTCCGATACCATAAGGCACATGTGTCGCGGTTATTGAAGGAACTGAATTGGACGCCCCAACAGCCCATCGCGCGGGCTGCCCAGCGGGATGAAGTGCTGATCACCACCTGGCGCACAAACCGCTGGCCGGAGTTGAAAAAAAGGCGGCGCGGGAGCGGCGCACCCTGGTATTTATCGATGAATCGGGCTTCTACTTGTTGCCAGCGATCGTCCGCACCTATGCCCCTTGTGGTGAGACGCCCGTTTTGCGGGTTCACCAGACGCGCGATCACTTGTCGGCCATGAGTGCCATTACACCCGCCGGTCAGTTGTTTAGCCTGGTCCGCGCTGAATCGCTGACCAGTGTGGAGAGCGTGCACTTTCTCAAACATGTGCAGTACCAAATCGGCACCGACCTGTTGGTCATGTGGGACGGTTCCCCGATCCACCGGGGCGTGGAAGTCAAATCGTTTTTGGCCGATGGTGGTGCACCCGGCATCAGCCTGGAGCGGCTCCCGCCTTACGCCCCTGAGCTGAACCCAGACGAAGGCGTGTGGGATCTGCTCAAGAACACTGAGTTGCGCAACATCTGCTGCCGTGACTTTGATCACCTGCATCATGAATTGAACCTGGCTATCTTGCGCCTGCGGCGCAAGCCGCAGCTGCTTCAGACTTGTTTTGAGGCGGCTGGTTTGCCACTCTGAAAAGTTAAGCTGTTTATGCAACGCTCTTTAAGTTCCCCAATCCCTTAAGTAGAGGAAGTCGTAGCCGACTGTGCGGTTGCTCAACTTCGCCACCACCGGCATTACACGCTTGAAGTGATTGCGGCGGATGCGATCCACGACCATCTTCACAAAGGCGGCGTCGAAGCCGGCGGCCACTGCTTCCTCGGGTTTGTAACGTTCATCTACCAGCAGATAAAGCAGCTTGTCCACGCGCTCGTACGTCAGACCCATTTCGGCTTCGTCGGTTTGGCCCGGCCACAGGTCGGCGGAGGGAGGCTTGTCGATGATCGGGGCCGGCATGCCGACCGCACGCGAAAGTTGCCGTACCTGCGTCTTGTATAAATCGCCGAGCGGGTTGAGCGCATGGGCCGAGTCGCCGAATAATGTGCTGTAGCCGAGCATGATCTCGGTCTTGTTGCCGGTGCCGACCACCAGCCCGCCGAAAGCAGCGGATTGGTCGTACAGCACGATCATCCGGCAGCGGGCCATGATGTTGCCGCGCCGTACGTTGCTCATCTCTGGGAAGCGTTCGAGCAGCGGGTCGGCCATCGCGGTGATCGGCACATCGAGCGCCTGCACGCCGAGTTGATCAATGAGCAATTGCGCGTGGTCGAGCGACTCCTGCGCCGAGGTTTTGTACGGCATGCGCACGGCCAGCACGTTTTGCGGGCCGAGGGCCTCGGCAGCGAGCACGCACGACAAGGCCGAGTCGATGCCACCCGAGAGGCCGATCACCGCACGCTGGATACCCGTGCGCGTAATCTCCTAACGGATGAAGCTGACGAGGATGTGGCGGGCGAGGGAGGTGTTGATGTCTAAGGAAGAGTTGCTCATACTTTAGCGTGATGCGTAAAACGTGAAACGTGATTCGTTGCCAATCGCAGGCTCGACCAGTCGCCAAAACCTCACCATGACCAGGCCGTACGTTTCATGCATCACGCTACCCTTTATCCCGCGCCCCGGCGTTGCCGGCGGTGATGCGGGTGATCTCGCGGGCGACGAGGGTGTGGCGCTCATCGCGCAGCAGTGGCAGACGGGCGCGCGTGCGATGGAGTTGATTGAGATCAAGTTGGGCGACGGTAAGGCCCTCTTCGAGGAAGGGGCCGCGCGCCAGTGGGTTGCCATCCGGGTCAAACACCACCGAACCGCCTCCGTACATCAGCCCATCTTCAAAACCGACTCGCGTGACGTTCACCGTGAACGCGGTAAACAGGTTGGCATACGCCTGCACCACGTGCTCCACCCAGCGCATGGAAGCCGGTTGCTCGTGAGTGTCCAATCCGCGCGCCGGGCTGACGGAGTGAAAGAGCAGCACATCCGCGCCATCCAGCCACAGCACATACGGCGGGCTGGCATGCCAGAAGTCCTCACAAATCAACATCCCCATGCGGCCAAAGCGCGTGTCGAAGGCGCGGATGGAATCACCCCAGGCGAAGAAGCGCCCCTCATCAAACAGGCCGTACGTCGGTAGATAAACTTTGTGATGCACATGCACGATTTGCCCCTGTGAAAGATACGCGGCGGCGATAAAGAACCGATTGCGTTGATCTTCGTGCACAAAACCGACCATCACATCAATGCCGCGTGCTTGTGAGGCGGCGAGCAGCGGCGCGAAGATGGCGTCATCGGCTGTGGG
>JBQTJD010000713.1:0-10339 GCA_052387475.1 Anaerolineales bacterium
GCGGGTGTGCTCATCCTCGAATCGCTCGAACACGCGCAACGCCGCGACGCCGAGCCGCTGGCCGAGGTGCTGGCGTATGCTAACACCACCGACGCGCTGCACTTCACCAATCCCGATCCGGAGGGCAAGCAAGCGGTGCGAGCGATTGCGACGGCGATACGAAAAGCTGGATTGAAAAGTAACGATGTGGACTACGTGAACGCTCACGCCACCGGCACGCCGCTGGGCGACGTGTTCGAGACGCGGGCGCTCAAGCACGCGCTGGGCGAACGCGCCTACGATGTGCCAGTGAGCGCGACCAAATCCACTACCGGCCACATGCTGGGCGCGGCAGGCGGGGCCGAGGCGATCTGGACGATCATGGCGCTGCGCACGCAGACTCTGCCACCGACGATCAACCGCACCACGCCCGACCCGGAGTGTGATTTGGATTGCGTGCCAAACGTGGCGCGGCACGTTGAGATGAACGTCGCGCTCTCAACGGCGTTTGGGTTTGGGGGGCACAACAGCGTGTTGGCGCTACGACGCTGGGGGTAATTGGCGCGTCATGGCAAAATCAAATGTAAGTCGCCGAACTCATGCCACAGGTAGCCGTGTTGCAGGGCTTTATCGTACGCGAGCCGCAGATGATCGCGCCCGGCTAACGCGGCGAGCATGTCGAGATGCGAGGCGCGCGGCTCGTGCAATCCGGTGAGCAGACCATCCACCGACCGCAAACCGGTCGCCGGCGTAACGATGGTTTTTGTCCACCCCTCACCCGGATGCGCCACACCGTCAGCATCCGTCACCGTCTCCAGTGCGCGCACCACGGTCGTGCCCACCGCAATCACGCGCTGGCCCGCCGCCCGTGTCGCGTTCACACGCCGCGCAGTTTCCAACGGCACACGGTAATACTCCTCGTAGGGCGGCTCGTGGTCTTCAAGGCTGGCGACGCCGGTGTGCAGGATGAGCGGCGCGAATTGCACGCCGTGAGCAACGAGGCGCGTGATGAGTTCCGGCGTGAACGCGCGCCCAGCCGAAGGCATCTCCGCGCTGCCCATCTCAGTCGCATACACCGTTTGATAGTAATGGGCCGGCCACTGTCGCGGAACGTAGCTGTACCGAATCGGAAAGCCGTGCCGGTTGAGGTTGGGCAGCACATCATAGGGCACTTTTAGCTGCGCCGTCCACCAGCGCGAGTTAGGGGGTGAATGTGGAGCGAGCACGGTCACGGCCCCATCCGCCGGTAGGCTCAATGTTTCGCCCGCGACCAGATCAAAAAACGGCTGTGTGGTTTTGCGCTCGGCGTCAATCTTCCGCGCCTCCACCAGCCACAGGTCGGCAGGCAGATGGGTGGAGAGATGCAGTTCGAACGCGCCGCCATCCACGCGCGTGGCGGGCAGCGCGGCGTTGAGCGTGCCGCTGGTGTTGATGACGAGCAAATCTCCCGGCGCGAGGAATTGGCCGAGGTCACGAAAATGCGCGTGGGTGATACGGTCATCATGCCGCTGTGACACCATCAGCCGCACATCATCCCGCGCAAGGCCGCGCGCTTCGGGCGGCTCAGTGGCTTCGAGGTGTGTTGGAAGTTCAAAGGTCAGTGATTCCATCATCATCAATTCATGCAGGCAGCATCCTGAGCGGAGCGGCGAAAAGCACGCCATTTAACGGGCCGTTCGACGTGACCGAATGCTCACAACGCGCTTCAGTCGCCGTCAGCTACCGGGACTTCTGCTGCGGTGTTTTGCCCTGCGATGATCCTCCAGACTCCGTCGGTTCGTCGCCAAACGTAACTCGGAAGGCCCGCAGACGTTGGGTGGCCGTCGCGGTCAACGTACTGCTGCCGGACACCCGTGAGAGCAACTTCGGGCGAGATGAAGAGGATGTGCTCGACGACGTATCTCACCGAGCCGTCGGACATCGCTCCTGGCAACACTGTTCGAGTGAAGTCGCTGATGGCGTCCAGCCCGATAAGGCGCTTGCCGCCGCCTGTGACCCAGACCGCCAGCGGGTCGAACAGTTCGAGGAAGCCCTGGACGTCCTCCTGCTGTTGCGTTCGCTCGAGCTCGGCGACTCGCTCCACAAGCGTATCGACGTCCTTAAGTGATGACTCTGGAGGCGATACCGTTGGCATGATGGTCATGTTTTCCACTCCTGAGGAATGCTTATTTCGGTTATGTGACATATTCCATCAACTCGCTCACCAATCGCCTGGCGCGCCGCTCGGGGCGGCCCGTGAGCAAGCGTAAGTCACCATCAAAATCCTCGTGGTCGAAAGCCAACGACGTCGGCGCAAGCCAGGCGCGCAAATCCTGTGCCGAGTTCATCAGCGCGCCAAACGTGCGCGGGTCGGAAACGGCGATGAGGCCAACCGCGCGCCGGCTGAGATAGGGCGGCTCATCGTCGGCCAGCAGTTCGAGGAAGTCGAGCGCGTTCTTCACTACGCCGCTCATCGTGCCATGATAGGTCGGCGTGGCCCACAACATGGCATCCGCGCTACGGCAAGCCGCGAGCACTCGTGCGACGGCGGGCCGCTGCGAGGCCGGGTACTCACTCACCGCCAGGTTGGGCGCGAACATCGGCAAGTTCAACTCGCGCACCTCCAGCATTTCAGTTTCCGCGCCAAGCTCCACCGCAATCCGCAGCACTTCTTTCAACGCCGCGCGCGAATATGATCGCTGGCGCAGGCTGCCGCCTAATCCAACGAGCTTCACGCCGCCGCTTTCTCCGAGTCTTTTAGCGGATGGAAGAACGTGATTTGCATTTCACCCGCCTGCACACGCTGATTGAGATGGCCCCAAGGCGTGAGGATGGCGGGGGCGACGATACGCGCGCCGTGCTCGGCGACTCCGGCGGATGCCGCTTCCACATCATTGACCTTCAGCGCCAATCGAACCGGGTCGGCTTCGGCGCGCTGCGCGGCGCCATGCGCTTCGATTTGTTCGGCGCGATTCGCCTCCCGCCGGTCGAGCAACTCAATCGTGGCCGCACCCGCCGCAAGCACCATACCGTGTCCTTCCGGCGAGTCCCACTGCTCTGTCATCGGCAAGCGGAGGCCATCGCGATACAGTGCTACCGCACGGTCGTAATCATCCACCGTCAACACCACCCGTATCTCCTGCACCGCATTGGTCTCAATCCCCACTTGCTGCGCTTTGTACCGGCCGCTTGCGAAATCGCCTTCGAGCAGCGCCACGAGACCGGGAACACTCACTTCGGGTAGCGGCCGGTCGCTGATGTCTTCACCCGGGAAGGCTTCTTGATGCATCTGCGTGCGCAGGTCGCCGGGGTCCACCCAGTACACACGCCACTGGGGGTTCTCGGCGGCGAGCACCGCGGAGAGCTGTTCGAGCGCGGCTTTGCCCGAGCCGTACCCGCCCCAGCTCGCGTAGGCCGTCACACCCGCATCGCTGGTGATGTTGATGAGGCGGGCGTTCGGTTTGAGTGAGTCGCGCACGGCTTGCAGCACGGCCAGCGGCGCGATGACGTTCGCGCGGTACACGGCTTCGAGGGCCTCGAGCGGATAGTCAAGCAGGTGCGGTTGCGGGCTGGGGCCAAGGATGCCGGCGTTGTTGACGACCGCATCGAGTCCGCCGAGCGATTGAGCAGCTTCGGCCAGCGCGCGCCGGTGGGCGGCGTCGGTGATGTCGCCCGGGATCGCCACGACGCGCGACATCCGCGAGAGTTCGGTTTCGGCGGCCCGCAGGGCCTCCGCGCCGCGCGCATCAATGATGAGTTGCCAGCCGCGTTCGGCCAGCCCACGCGCCAGCGCCAGCCCGAGGCCGCGCGAGGCGCCGGTGATGAGGGCGGTCAGTTTGGGTTGAGAGTTAGAGTTGGAGTTCGACATCGCATTGCTTCCCAGATACGTTTGGGATCAGCATACGACAGATGGGTGTTCAGCGCGACGTGCGAGTGGGCAGGGGCGAGGCTGTACCAAAGGACAGGGCGGACTTTAACGCAAGGACGCCAGGGCGAAGCCGCAAAGGCTTTCTTTGCGCGGCATGCTTCGCATGCACCGCCGCTTTGCGACTTTGCGTTAAATTATCACGGCTTCACCAGCCTGCGTTTCGCCGCAATCCTCGCGGCCTCGGTGCGGTTGCCAGCGCCCAGCTTGCCGAGGATGGCGCTGACGTGAAACTTCACCGTGCGCTCGGTGATGTGAAGGGCACGGGCGATGGCTTTGTTGCTTTCTCCCTGCGCGACGAGTTGCAGCACTTCGCGCTCACGGTCAGTGAGCGCCTCCGGATCATCGCCACGTGTGCGCACGGCGTTCATCAGTTTGGTGGCGACGACGGGATGCAGCAGCGAGCCGCCCTCGGCCACGACGCGCACGGCGCGGAACAGCTCATCACGCGGGGAACCTTTGAGCAGATAGCCGCTGGCCCCGGCCTGTATCGCCGCGACGATGCGCTCATCGGTGTCGAAGGCGGTGAAGACGATGACGCGCGCGTTCGGGTTCGCTGCCCGAATCTGCCGCAACGCTTCCACGCCGTCGAGTTCCGACATCTCGAGATCAAGCACGATCACATCCGGCTGAAGTAGCTGCGCCTGGCGTACGGCGTCCGCGCCGGTGGCCGCCTGCCCCACGACGGCGAAGTCCGGCTGGGTGCTGAGCATGGCGGCCAGGCCATCACGCACCACCGGGTGGTCATCGGCGAGCAGAAGTCGGATAGTCATGTCGTCCGATAGTCAAGTAGTCAACGGAATTGACACTTCGACGTGCGTACCAATACCGGGCGCAGACTCGATGGTCAACGCGCCGCCGGCCAGCTTGGCGCGTTCGCTCATTGTCAGGATGCCGAAGTGCCCGGCGGACGCGCGAGCGGTATCGAAACTGTACCCATCATCTTCAATCCTCAAACGCACTTCGCCCGCTTTCAGCGTGAGCCGCAGTGTGGCGCGTCTGGCCCGTGCGTGCTGCTGCACGTTGTTCAACGCCTCCTGCGCGATGCGATACAGCGCGACCTCAATGCGCGGCGGCAGTGGCCGAACCTTGCCCTGCAACTCGAATTTGGCGCGCGGTGACTTGATCGTTTTCGCCAGCGCTTTGAGCGCTTCGGGCAAGGCGCGGCCCTCCAACGGTGCGGCGCGCAAATCGAGCACCGAGCGGCGCGCTTCTTCGAGGTTGAGCCGCGCGAGGGAGAGCGCCGCCTGCAGTGGCTGCGCCGCGCTGGCGGGGTCGGTTTCTAACAGTGCGTCCGCCGTCTCTAATTGCAGCGTGATGGCGGTCAATCCCTGCGCCAGGGTATCGTGAATCTCGCGCGCCAATCGGTTGCGTTCCTCCACCGCGCCGAGTTCGGTGCTGCGGGCGAACAACCCGGCGCGCTCGATCGCGGCCGCGATTTGTGCGCCGGCGGCTGTCAGCAGTTGCAGATCGCCCGCACTGAAGAACTGCCACTCGTCGGTGGCGATGTTGATGAGGCCGACCGGCTGCCCGTGCGCGATGAGCGGAACGGTGGCATGAAAGAGCAGGCCGCGCGTGTCGCCGGCCTCATCCGCCGCCGATTGCAGCCGCGTACACTCCACCACATTCACCGCGCGCCGCAGCAGCCCATCGCGCAGCAACCACTGGCAGTGGCAATCGGGCGGCTGGCGCAGGTGATGGCGCTGACTGGCCTCGAGCGCGGGCGGCAGCGCGCAGGCGGAGCACAACACGAAATCGTGCGGCTCACCGTCGGGGTGAATAAAGTGCGTGAGGCCGGAACGATCCCACAAAAACGCCCAGGCGGTGTGCAGGCCCATCGTTTGTACCAGCGTTTGCAGCGCCACGTCGAGCGCGGTCTGCAAATCGGTGGCGCGGTTGAGTTGCTCGGCGAGTTGATTGAGCGCGCGCAGCCGGTTGAGTTCCCGTTGCGTCGGGTCGGCGCCCAGCGTGTCGTGCCGGCGACGGATTTGTTCACGCGGGATGAAGGGCCGGTCTAAATTGAAGTCGTCAAAGGGATTGGACTCGATCAGCCCTTTGGCCGTCGCCCAGGCGTAGAAACGTTTGAGCGCCGCGACCTTGAGCTTGAGTGTTTTGCGTGGTGCGCGGGCCAAGCGTAGTTCAAGCAAATAAGTCCGCAGCGCGACATCATCGGCCTCGGTCGGCGTGAACTTACTGGTCCGGCGCTCGGTCTGCCAATCCACATACTCGCGCACGTGAGCGAGCACGCCGGCCTCGGCGGGCTTGAGCGTTTTGGCGAAGCGGGTCAATAAGTTGGGCATGGGCCATCAACAAGATCAACGGCTATTATGCCAGCCGTCACTCCCGCGTAAGCGGGAGTCCACTGTTGCGGATGGATACCCGCTTTCGCGGGTATGACGTGCACGAGAATGATAACTGAAGTCGGCGCGCGTTCGCACCCGATTGGGAAAACGTCGCGCCTCAGGTACAATCGCGACGCATGGCGACCGAAGCTTCACCTCTACTAAACAAACGCTATAAGTTGTTGCAGCCCATCGGCCAGGGCGGGATGAGCGTGGTATACAAAGCGCAAGACCTCTCGCTCGGCCGGTTGGTGGCGGTGAAGGTGCTGCGCGAAACGCTCACCGCCGACACCGAATTCCTCGCCCGCTTTCAACAGGAAGCGCGCAATGCCGCCAACCTCGCCCACCAAAACATCGTCACCGTCCACGACTTCGGCAAGGATGGCGCGCGCTATTACATCGTGATGGAATACATCGAGGGCAAAGACCTCAAGACCATCATCAAGGAAGATGGCCCGTTCCCGGTGGAGCGTGCCGTGGACTTCGCGGTGCAGAGTTGCGCCGGTGTGGGGTACGCGCATCGCGCCGGGTTGGTGCATTGCGACATCAAGCCGCAGAACCTGCTCATCACCGAAGATGGCCGGGTGAAAATCACCGACTTCGGCATTGCGCGCGCGCTGTCCACCATTCGCCCGGGCGAAACGACCGATGTGGTGTGGGGCAGCCCACAGTATTACTCGCCGGAGCAGGCCGCCGGTGAGCACCCCACCCCGGCCTCGGATGTGTACTCCATCGGCGTGGTGATGTTCGAGATGCTGGCGGGCCGTTTGCCGTTTGTGGCTTCCACGCAGCAGGCGCTGGCGATGATGCACTTGCGCGAGGAGCCGCCGCTGCTGTCGATGTTCAACCCGCAGGTGCCCGAGGCGCTCGAGCGCATCATCCACAAAGTGATGGCGAAGGAACCGTCAGCGCGCTATCGCACGGCGGATCAACTGGGCCGGATCTTGATTTCGTATCGGCAACAGGGTGATGGCATGACCGCACCGCTAAGCGGCGAGAGAGAGCGGAACAGTAGTTCCGACCCGCTTCGCGGCGCAACTAATGTTGCGCGTTCTCCAGCACCGCAGGTCGCCGCGGGTGCGACTCCATCGCGACCCACCACGCCCCTGACTCCCAGCCTCCCCAACCCCGCACTGCAACCCACCGTCGTTCACATTCCGGAAGCTGCCGCCCCCGAGACTGGCGTGGCCGAGGAGCAGGGCATCGATTGGATTGCGATGAGCCTGGGCTTCCTGGCTTTCATCGCCGTGGCCGGCCTCGTGCCATTGTGGATTTGGGTTTTTCTCACCTACACCCGTTAACGTTTGTCGAACAGTCTTGTAGTCGAATGGTCGCGTCGTCCGACACCCAACGGCCTGATTACTCGACTACTAATGAAACGCTCACTAAAACTATCCATTTCGGTGGCGCAGATTCAACAGACCCGAATGGTATAATCTTTTCACAACACAGCTTTTTGCCCGAAGTTACGCTGTGGGAGGTAAAACGTGAACTCTGCTCGCATCCGAAGCGCGTTCGTCTACATTTTGATCATTGTCGCGATTGTTGTGCTGCTGTTTCAATTCCGGCAGCCCGTCCAATCCGAAGTGATCGACCTGCCCGATCTGGCCAGCCATATCCGCAATGGCGAAGTGTCCAAGATCACGGTTGATGAAAACACCATCAAGGTCACACTCAAAGAAAACCGCAAAGAAGTCGTTGCCCGCATCGAGCCGGGCCAAACTGCGGCTTCCCAGTTGCGTGATTTCAACGTCACGCCCGAACAATTGGCAGCCATTCCGAGCTATCAAGTTGAAGAGCCATCGCAACTGGGCGGCATCCTGACATTCCTCGGATATATGCTCCCGGCGCTGCTCGTGGTCGGCGTGATTTATTTCATGCTGCGGCAGGCGCAGGGCAGCAACAATCAAGCCATGTCCTTCGGCAAAAGCCGGGCGCGCATGTTCAACGGCGATCATCCGACGGTAACGTTTGAAGACGTGGCCGGGATTGAAGAGTCGAAAGAAGAGTTGCGCGAGATCGTGGAGTTTTTGAAGGAACCGGATAAATTCATCGCGCTTGGCGCTCGCATCCCGAAAGGCGTGTTGCTCGTCGGCCATCCGGGCACCGGCAAGACGTTGCTGTCTAAAGCGGTGGCCGGTGAAGCGGGCGTGCCGTTCTTCAGCATCTCCGGCTCCGAATTTGTGGAGATGTTCGTCGGCGTCGGCGCGAGCCGCGTGCGTGATTTGTTTGATCAGGCCAAGCGCCACTCCCCCTGCATCATCTTCGTGGATGAGATTGACGCGGTGGGTCGCCATCGTGGCGCGGGCCTCGGCGGCAGCCACGACGAGCGCGAGCAGACGTTGAACCAAATTCTCGTGGAAATGGACGGCTTCGATACCGACACCAACATCATCGTCATCGCGGCCACCAATCGGCCCGACATCCTCGACCCGGCGCTCATGCGGCCCGGCCGCTTCGACCGGCGCGTGGTGTTGGATCGACCGGACATGAAGGGCCGCGAGGCCATCATCAAAGTGCATGTGCGCGGCAAGCCGCTGGCTTCCGATGTGGATGCGTCCATCCTTTCCAAGTCAACCCCCGGTTTCGTGGGCGCTGACCTCGAGAACATGGTCAACGAGGCCGCCATTCTCGCCGCGCGCCGCAACAAGAAGGCCATCGGCCACAAAGAATTTGAAGAGGCGATTGAGCGCGTGATCGCGGGGCCGGAACGCAAGAGCCGGTTGATCTCAGAAGATGAGAAGCGCGTCATCGCCTATCACGAGGCTGGCCACGCGGTGGTGATGCACGCCCTGGTCGAGTCCGACCCCGTTCACAAAGTCAGCATCATCGCCCGCGGCATGGCCGGCGGCTACACGCTCTCGCTGCCGGATGAAGACCGCACGCTGGCGACCAAACGCAAGTTCCTGGCGGATTTGGCCGGGTTGCTCGGTGGCCGCGCGGCGGAGGAGATCGTCTTCGGTGACATCACCACCGGCGCGAGCAACGACATGGAGCGCGTGACGAAGATCTCGCGCTCGATGGTGACACGCTGGGGCATGAGCGAGAAGATGGGCCCGATGGTCTACGGCCAGAAGGAAGAGTTGATCTTCCTTGGCCGCGAAATCTCCGAGCAGCGCGACTATTCGGACGCGGTAGCCGAGCAGATTGACGGCGAGGTCCGCGACCTGGTCACCGCGGCGTACGAGCGCGCGCGTTCCATCCTCACGCAGTATCGTGACAAGTTGGATGCGATTGCGGATCGGCTGATCGAGATCGAGACGATTGATGCGGCGGAGTTCAACCGCCTCTTCCCATCGCCGATCGGCAGGAAGCAACGCCCGCTGCCGCCCGCGCCCAGCCCGTCAGCGCCCTCCTCCACCGCGCCGACCCTGCCGCCCGCTACGCCGGCGCCCTCGCCCGCGTAAGCGGCGCTCTGGCGCTTTGCACAACAAAAGGCTCGCCCATCGGCGGGCCTTTTGTTGTCAATTGTCACCCTGAGCGCGTACGCGTCGCCTCCAAATTGCCAAACCGCTTTCGCGCGAAGGGCCGCTTTATCGCCGAGGAGGCTCTTCGCGCGATTGAAAGTCGGAAATGCAGTGGCAATTCATTCGCGCTCAGAGCGACACCGGATTTTTACGTTTGCCCAGTTGCGTCTCTTTTCTTTCTCACAAAACTGTGGAACAATCCGCGCCGGATGACCCTCACCCCAGAGTTTCTGTCAAATCTTTCCCTAGCCATTGGACTTGGGCTGGCCGTCGCCTTCATCTTGTGGCTCTTTCGCCGTTACCCGATCGTGCGGCGCGTTCGCCTCTCGGCGTTGCTCACCGTATTCCTCCTTGGAGTGTACTTGAGCGCGCAAGGCGCGGGTTGGCTCGCGCCGGATTCATTCTCGCTCAAAATCCTGCTCAGCCTCACCATCCTGCTGGCCGCCAACACATTTCTGCAAATCTTCGACTGGGTGGCGTGGGATTACGTGATGGGCCAGCGTCGGCACATCGCCGTCCCCCGACTGGTGGCGGACATCTTCAACCTGTTGGTGCTGGCGGCGGTGGCCGCCGGGCTGCTGCGCTTCGTCTTCGACATCGCCGACCTGAGCGGGTTGTTGTTCACCTCCACCGTGCTCTCGGCCGTC
>JBQTJD010000714.1:0-4997 GCA_052387475.1 Anaerolineales bacterium
GGGTCCTTCAGTTCACCGGCTAAAGCCTCGACTCCTAGATGACCGAAGTTGAACGTCAAAACTCATTAGAGCTTTAGCGCAAAGGCGTAAAGAGGCAGTGCATGCGCAGCATGCCACGCAAAGAAGAACTTTGCGCCTTTGCATTGAAAATAATCTATGCCCTCACGTAAAGTGGGTTGCTGTAAATCCAGCCGCGCTGTTGACCTTTGAAGGGCAGATGCGCTTCAACACGATAGACGCCCGTTTTCCTCGGCGGCAGTATGTGTGTGAGTGATTGCGCTTCGCGCCGCAACGCCTCCTGCCCGTTGCAAAGCAGGCGCACTTCGGCGGGGGCCGGCAGGCTGATCTGCAGCGTGACGCCGGTGCGATTTGGCAGCTCATCGCCCATGTTGAACTCGCCGCGCTCATTGCTGGCCGTGAAGCGGAAACCCTTCGTCGCGCCGATGCCGTCGTAACCGATGAAACAATTACCCCGCGCCAGGGCGCGCATGAGCACGTCGCGATCATGCGCCAATTCGCCGGTGAGCGACTCGGATGTGAGCAAGTGCGTGTTGACCTGGCGGAACAAAAACTCGTACGGGAAGATGACGCGCGTGTAGCCCCACTGGCTCACCGTGTTGGCGTGCGCGTCCGAATTGCCGATGCCGACCACCCGCTGACCGGCCGCCGTTAGCGCATCCCACTTCGCCAGCGTGCGCGCGTCCGGGCCGGTGATGCCCAACTCTGGATTGAGGGCGTAACGGATGGTCGTCGAGCGCGAGGTGAGCAGCCCGGCCCAATTGCTCATGTAATTCCAAATCTCCAACCCGGTGTAGCCCGTCACCTCCCAATTCATCCACGAGATGTCTTCGTAATCAAACAGCGGCACTGAGTTGTCGAAGGGGTGGGCGAGGAAGGAAAGCCCGCCGCACTCGCGCACGGCATTGATCAACTCCTGAGGCTTTGGCGCACAGCGGGCCAGCTCACGCTGGCAGTGATACGCCAGCAGATGATTTTTCTGCGGCAGGCGGGCGGGGTCGTGAATCTCCTCGCCCACCAGCACCAGCACACGCTTGCCAGTGTGCTCGTAATAGCGCTCCGGCCCGTGCACCCACACGTTGTGGTCGGTGACGCAGATCAGATCCAGCCCGGCGCTGATAGCCGCCTCGGCGATCTGCGCGTGATACCACTCGCCATCGGAGTACGGCGTATGCATATGCAGATTGGCGCTGTATTCGTGCAACCGTAACATGGGCCAAGCCTAACCGAGAACATGGGTTGCGGCAACCGGCCTTCTGCGCTTGGCGGGCGTGTGCAAAGTCGAACTGACAATGCTCTGGCCGCCGTCCTCGGCGGCCACACTCTCATGGGCAGCGCGCCGAGGGCGGCGCGCTGAGCCAAAGTCAGTCGCCCTCTTGGAGTCTGCACGCAACAAACTGCGCTGGGTTGTCGATGTTAGTTTGGTCTGGTTAGAATCTCCAGAAGGGCTGGCAATCAGGGGTACAATAGCGACGGATTTTCTCTGCATTCTTGATTGCACATGCTGAAAACGACCGAGTGGGTAGGCCGTGAACTAAACGGATATACCATCGTCGAGCTCATTGGTTCCGGCAGCATGGCGGATGTGTTTCTGGCACGCCAGCCGAGCATGAACCGCTGGGTGGCGATTAAGGTGTTGTCGCACACGCTCGCCAGCGATACGCAATTCGTCGCGCGCTTCAAGCAGGAAGCGCAGATCGTCGCGGCGCTCGAGCATCCCCACATCCTGCCCGTCATCGACTACGGCGAAGTTGACGACGTGCCCTACCTCGTCATGCGCTACGTCAGTGGCGGCACACTGCAAGACCTGCTGCACAAAGGGCCGCTGCCACCCAACGACGTCTTGCGTTACCTGACCGAGATCGGGCAGGGCCTCGATTACGCGCACAGCCTCGGCGTCGTTCACCGCGACATCAAACCCAAGAACATCCTGCTCGATACCCGGGGCAATGCCTTCATCAGCGACTTCGGCCTGGCGAAGATTGTGCGTGGCGGTGGGCTGACGCACAGCGGCGTGGGCATGATCGGCACGCCGCACTACATGAGCCCCGAACAGGGCCGGGGCGACGCGGCGGTGGATGGGCGCAGTGATCTCTACGCCCTGGGTGTGATGCTGTATGAGATGGTGACCGGCCGCGTGCCGTTCGACGCCGATAGCGCCGTCGGCATCGTGATGCAACACATCAACGACAACGTGCCATCGGTCGCGCGCGGCAATGGCAGCCTACCCGTCATTCTCGACAGCATCATCGCCCGCGCGCTGGCCAAAGATCCAAAAGATCGTTTTCAAACCGCTCATGAAATGATCGAAGCGGTGGCGCACGCCTTTGGGACGGCAGCCGGCCCGGTGATGACGCGCACGCCCAACCAGCCAAAGCGTTTGCCCGCGCCGACCACGCCGTTTGCCGACACGCTCCGGCAGAATGGTTGGCCGGTGGTCATGCTCGGCAGCGGCGCTGTGATTCTGGTGGCCGCGCTGGCCTTGTGGGGGATCAATCTTTTCGCGCCCGTGCGTGTCACGCCGACTTTGGCGGCGCAAGCCACACAGCCTGTCGTCGTAGCGGCAAGCAACACAGTGGCTTCATCACCCACGGTAGCTACGGCGGAGTCCACACCAGCCGCCGCCTCCAGTGTGACTCAGGCGCCAAGCCCTCAGCCCCAACCCTCCGCCACCGCCAGCCTCGGCCCACCGACGCCGACACCCGAGCCGGGCAGCACCGCGATTGCTTCAGTCGATGGAATGGAGATGGTTTACATCCCGGCGGGAGAATTTCTGCTTGGCGCGACGGACGAAGACCTACTGGCCGTTGACGAGGAAAAACAAAACCCACCGCCACAGCGGCCGATTTATCTGGACGCCTACTGGATGGACCGCACCGAAGTTACCGTGGCGCAATTTCAGGATTTCGTGACGAAGGCCAACTACATCACCTACGCGGAGGCCGGCAAGGGTGATGGCCCAAACGCCAGCACGGGCGGCTGGGTGTATTCAGTCGAGAACTTTCCTACCTTCGTCATCACGGCCAACTGGTTGTTGCCCGAAGGCCCCGGCACCGGCCCGGTCCGGCCACAGCACCCAGTGGTGCAGGTGAGCTGGTTTGATGCGGACGCCTACTGCAAATGGACGGGCCGCCGCTTGCCGACGGAAGCCGAGTGGGACAAAGCCGCGCGCGGCACGGAAGGCGTCATCTATCCCTGGGATCAGGCGTTTGATGGCAACGCCGGTTGGGTGAACTTCTGCGATACGAACTGCGCGGCGTCATGGCGCGACTCGAATTCGGATGACAAGGCGACGCGCACCAGCACCGTCGGTTCTTATCCGGGCGGGGCCAGCCCCTACGGTTTGCTGGATATGTCCGGCAACGCGTGGGAGTGGGTGGCGGACTGGTACGATTTTCGCGGCTTCTATCGTGTGCCGGACGCCAACCCCAGCGGGCCGGAGCAAAGCGTCCCCGTAGAGAATCTCAAAACTGTCCGCGGCGGCTCATGGTTCGACCGTTCCACCAATGTGCGCGCTTCGGTGCGCGACAAGTTCACTCCCGATACCCGCAACAACACCGTCGGCTTTCGTTGCGCCTCCAGCACCCCTCCGAAATAAGTCGCTCCAATTTCACATTCATAGCCGCCTGCGGCTCCTGACCCTGAGTAGGACAAGAGTATTCTTTACCCTGCCTGTGAGCTATGTTAGCCTTGCGCTAGATTGTAAGACTTGAGTTTCATTGGTAGTGAGAGCTATGGATTAAGGAACATCGCCACCCATTCGTCTGAATCGGCGGGCGATGTTTTTGTTTGCGCCGGACGCTGAGGACATTGGTACTGGGTGGCCGTCGTCATCTTTTTTTCCTTGGTTCAGCAGGAGGAACCGACAGCATGAATGAGCGATTGACAGGAACAGTGAAGTGGTTCAGCCGTGTGAAGGGCTATGGCTTTATCAGCCCGGACGGTGGGGCGAAGGATGTCTTCGTCCATTATTCCGCCATTACGGGCGAGGGCTATCGCAATCTGGAGGAAGGTCAGCGGGTGGAATTTTCCATCGAGCAGACCGACAAAGGCCCGCAAGCCGCGCATGTGGTGGATCTCAGCAAGGTCGAAGCACCGAGCCTTAACGAGGTCGAAGTATCGAGCTAATCCGTTCTCGTCCCGCTGAACCCGAAAGCCCCGGCCCGCCGCCGGGGCTTTTGTATTGGCAAATTTGTCAGGCGTTGTTTTATAATCACGGCATGCTGAACTTCGGCTTCCACCCGCCCGGTTGATCTCCGGCCCGCGCCCCACCGGCTTCTGTCTCAACTTTGGCTGTGTCGTATCCGTTGAGTTTGAGACCAGAGGCCTGGTATGTCTTCCCCATTTTCACAATCTGCGCGCGTCGCGCGGCGGCTGACGGCCTTCGCGCTGATTTTGCTCGTCATCGAATTTCTCGATGAGTTTGTCTTCGGCCTTGAACAGGCCGCGTGGCCCCTCATCCGCGACGAACTACAACTGTCGTATACGCAAATCGGTTTGCTCTTCAGCCTGCCCGGCCTGGTCGGGTCGGTCATCGAACCGTTGCTCGGCGTGCTGGCTGATACGCGTTGGCGGCGCGCGCTGGTGCTGGGCGGGGGCGTGGGCTTCGCGCTGGCGTGTCTGGCCACCGGCCTCGCGCCGAATTTCATCGTACTGTTGCTGGCCTTCATGTTGTTCAATCCCTCCTCGGGCGCTTTTGTCACACTGTCTCAGGCCACGCTGATGGACACCGATCCACAGCGCCACGAACAACTCATGGCGCGCTGGACGTTCGCCGGCTCAGCCGGCGTGGTCGCCGGCCCCTTGCTGCTGGGCGTAGCAGTGTGGGCGGGCTACGGCTGGCGTGAGGGCTTCATCATTCTGGCGGCGCTGGCAGTGGGGTTGACCGCCCTGACCTCGCGCTTTCGCTTCCCCAGCGCTGAGGCGGCGCCCCACGACTCGCTTGTGGCCGGCTTCCGGGCCGCGCTGCGCGCCCTCAC
>JBQTJD010000715.1:0-3657 GCA_052387475.1 Anaerolineales bacterium
AAAGATACGCGGCGGCGATAAAGAACCGATTGCGTTGATCTTCGTGCACAAAACCGACCATCACATCAATGCCGCGTGCTTGTGAGGCGGCGAGCAGCGGCGCGAAGATGGCGTCATCGGCTGTGGGGCGATGAGCCACCGTCGGCACGAGGTCTTGCAGTGCATAGCCGCACAGCGACAGTTCCGGGAAGACGAGCAGCTCCACGCCCTGTTTGGCAGCCTCGTCAAGGTACGCCAGATGCTTATCGAGGTTGGCGCGCACATCGCCGAGCTTGCTATTGAGTTGAGCGAGGCCAAGGGTGAGAGAACGCATGAGATGCAGAGTTGAGATTTTAGATTGCAGCTTGTGCGGGTCGGCGTTGGAGCAGCAGCGCCCACACGAGCGCCGAGCCGACGAACACAATCGCGTTGCCGATCACATCAAGCCGGAAGCCGTTGACGAACGGCATCGGGTCGCCGCGCAGAAAGCTGATGAAGAACGCGCCGAGGGCGATTTGGCTGACCGCATAAACTCCGCGCGCGCCCTCCGGCCAGCGGGCGTTGCGTTGTGAGAACGTCAATCCCAACACGACGACGCTCCACAACACGCCCGCTGCCTGCGTCGGCCAGCGCGTCACTTGCAAGCCGTAAAGGTCAGGCGCGGTCGAAACCATCCACTGCGGCAACTGGCCGGGTTGCACTTCGATCCCGTACGCGCAGCCCGCCGCGAGGCAGCCGCCCCAGGTCAGCAATCCGAGCAGTGCCAACGGCAATGAAAGTGTATCAACGATGGGGCCGAGCGGTTCACCGGAACGGCGTGCCCAAAAACCGCCGGTCAACAGCGCACCGAACACCGCGCCCGGCCAGGCGAGGCCGCCGCGCCAAATCATCACCGCTTCGAGTGGGTTGGTGGCGAAGTAGCTGGCGTTGACGAGGACATACAGCAGCCGCGCGCCGATCAACCCGCCGATGACGGCGGCGATGCCGATATCGAGCCAGCGGGCGCGGCGGTCGGCGGGGGCACGCAGATACAGCCACGCCAGCCCCAGCGCCAGGCCGAGGTTGAGGAGCAGCGAGTATGTGTACAGCGTAAACGGGCCAAGTTGGAGGAGGACGGGGAGCACGCGGGCATTATACCCCGCACGCTTTGCCGCTTATTGCCCCAGCGCAATCGGTGGGAACAGGACTTCGTTGACCAGGTGCAGCATGCCGTTGGCGACGACGATGTCTTTCACCAGCACCTGCGAGTCATTCACCGCCCACAAATCGCCCTGCACGGTGCAGATGAGCGGCTGGTCGAGCAGCGAGGTGGACCAATCGAGGTTGGCCGCGTCGGCGGAGGTGACCTGGCCCTGCACCATGTGATAGAGCAGCACCTGGCGCAACACGTCCGGGTCGGCCAGCAAGTTGCGGTCACCATCGCTCAGCGCGGCGAAGGCGTCGTCGGTCGGGGCGAAGAGCGTGTACGGCCCCGGCTCGGCCAACAGTTCGCCGAGGCCGGCGGTCGCGAACGCGCGCCGCAGCGCCGCCAGCCGCAGGTCGCCGTCCACCGCCTCGGCCAGCGTTTGCGCCGAGAGCGGCCACAACACGGCATCCACCGCGTACACCACTCCGTTCGCCGCCGGCACGCTCACCCCCATCACCCGCGCGTTGCCGACCAGCGCCGTCTCGTACAAATCGCCGAGGATGAAGACGCGCTCACCGTTGAGCGTTTCAATCGCCTCGGTGCGGAGCAGGGTCTCTTCGGCGTAGTCGCCTGTTGCTACGTGATGGCGGGCCACGGCGTGCAGCAATTCCGGTTTAAGCAACCGCTCGGCGCGATCGGCCGGCAGCGCCTCAAAGGCCGAGTCCACCGGCGCGAAGATCGTGAACCGGCGCGCCGGGTCGGAGAGCGGCTCCCACACGCCCGCGCCTTGCAACGCCGCAGCCAGCCTGGTGAAACGGGGATCGTGGTGCATGATTTCAGCCACCGTGCGGAGCGGGGCCGGGCGGTTTGGGATGGGGGAGGGAGCGGCGGTGGGCGGTTCGGTCGTGAGGGTGGACGGTGGCGACGTGGGGAACGGAGTCGAGGATGGGGCAGCGGGCGAACAGGCCGTTAGCGCGAGAGCGATGAGGAGTGCAAGGCGAAGTGGTTGCATGACCGCCAGTGTAGCGCGGCAAGTTCAAGAGCAGTTCAAATGATGCGGTACTCAATCCCGCACGCATGCGTATGATCGGTGCTGTATTCGATGACGGGTCTCCCTACTCCGTGTGTATGCACGGTTTGTCATCCTCTGGAATGAATCCGTCACACCCGCGCAAGCGCCATTGTGCCAATGGCAGTGTCCAGGCCACACTGCTGGATTCAGCCCCAGGCTTTTCCTGGGGACGCTTTCGCGGGAATGACAAGCTCTAAACTAATTCGAACTCTGTGCTACTGATTGTTGAATTATGAATGTCACAAGTCGGCACGCAAAAGATGCTGAATTCCAGTGGTTTTTGCGAAACCTTGCGACTTACATTTCTCAAAGATCAGTAGGTCTTGCGAACTATGAACATCAAAACCCACTTCCCCCGCCCCATCCATGTGATTGAGCATGTGTGGATTCCAATGTCCGATGGCGCACGCCTCGCCGCGCGAATTTGGCTGCCCGAAGATGCCGAGCACAATCCCGTTCCGGCCATCCTCGAATACATCCCGTATCGCAAGAACGACGCTACCGCGCTATTCGACTCCACGCGCCACCCCTATTTCGCCGGGCACGGCTACGCGGCGGTGCGTGTGGATATGCGTGGCAGCGGCGACTCGGATGGCATCCTGTACGACGAATATCTGCCGCAGGAACAACTCGACGCCGTGGAAGTGATTGCGTGGCTGGCGCAACAGCCTTGGTGCACCGGCTCGGTGGGGATGATGGGCATCTCGTGGGGCGGGTTCAATTCTCTGCAGGTCGCGGCGCGGCGGCCACTGGCGCTCAAGGCCATCATCACCGTCTGCTCCACCGATGACCGTTACGCCGATGACGTGCACTTCATGGGCGGCTGCGTGTTGGCTTCCGATATGCTGTGGTGGGCCTCGACCATGTTCGCTTACAACGCCCGCCCGCCTGACCCGAAGTTCGTGGGCGAGGGCTGGCGTGCACAGTGGTTGGCGCGGATGGAAAAAACGCCGCCGTTTGTGGAGGCCTGGCTGACGCATCAGCGGCGCGATGCGTTCTGGAAGCAAGGGTCGGTATGCGAAAAGTATTCCGACATCACTTGCGCCGTGTACGCAGTCGGCGGCTGGACGGACGGTTACACCAATGCCATTCCACGACTGCTGGAGGGGCTGAGCTGTCCGCGCAAGGGCCTCATCGGCCCGTGGGCGCACGCTTATCCAGAACTGGCCGAACCCGGCCCAGCCATCGGCTTTTTGCAGGAGGCCGTACGCTGGTGGGATCACTGGCTCAAAGGTGTGGATACCGGCGTGATGGATGAGCCGATGCTGCGCGCGTGGATGATGGAGAGCGTACCGCCGAGCGCCAATCACCGGGAGTGGCCGGGGCGTTGGGTGGCCGAGCCGGAGTGGCCGTCAGCGCACATCACGCCCCAGGCTTATATCCTTGATGATGGACGATTGACGAGCGCCGACGGCGGACAACGTTCAGCCAATGCCGCTCAGTATTCGTCCGTTCGCGGCACGGAGGCTTGCGGTATGGA
>JBQTJD010000716.1:0-4848 GCA_052387475.1 Anaerolineales bacterium
GAAGCGCTGGATCGTAGCCCGGTCGCCATCTTTGCCCAAGGCCTTGACGGCCTTGTCTTTCTCGACATCGCTGTAAACATACTGCGCGTTTTTCTTGTGCTCAATGCGATACAACGGCGGTTGAGCGATATACAAGTGGCCGCCTTCGATGAGCGACTGCATGTAGCGGAAGAAGAAAGTGAGCAGCAGCGTGCGGATGTGGCTGCCGTCCACGTCAGCGTCGGTCATCAGGATGACACGACCATAGCGCAAGCCCTCGAGCGAGAACCCCTCGCCGATACCGGTGCCGAGCGCGGAGATCAGCGCCTTCACTTCGTTGTTGCCCAGGATTTTGTCGAGGCGCGCACGCTCGGTGTTGAGGATCTTGCCGCGCAACGGCAAGATGGCCTGGAAGTGCCGGTCACGCCCCTGTTTGGCGCTGCCGCCGGCGCTATCACCTTCGACGATGTACAGCTCACACTTGCCAGGGTCGCGTTCCGAGCAGTCCGCCAATTTGCCCGGCAGGGTGAGGCTCTCGAGCGCGCTCTTGCGGATGACGAGATCGCGCGCCTTCTTCGCCGCTTCGCGCGCGCGGGCGGAGGTCAGACACTTCTCAATAATGGCTTTGGCCTCGCGCGGGTTTTCTTCCATGAACGCGCCAAAGGCCTCGGCCGTCACCTGCTGCACGGCTGTCTGCACCTCGGGGTTCATCAACTTCACCTTGGTCTGGCTCTCGAACTGCGGCTCGCGATGCTTGATGCTGACAATGGCCGTCAGCCCTTCGCGCGTGTCCTCGCCCGAGAAGTTCGGGTCGGCATCTTTCAATCCGCCGCTCTTGCGCCCATAGTCGTTGATGGCGCGGGTGAGCGCGGAACGCAGACCGGTCATGTGCGTGCCGCCATCCACCGTGTTGATGGTGTTGGCAAATGAGTAAACCGACTCGTTGTATGCATCGGTGTACTGCACCGCCACCTCGATCCCGATCCCCTCCACTTCTTTTTCCCCATGCACCACCGGATGCAGCGCCTCGCGGTTGCGGTTGAGGTAACGCACAAAGCTCTTGATGCCGCCCTCGAAATAGAAGTTCATCTCGCGGCCATCGCGCTCATCGAGAAAATCAATCCGCACACCGCGCGTCACAAACGCCATCTCGCGAAAGCGCGTCATCAACGTGGGGAAGTTGAAGTCGAGGCCTTCTTCTTTGAAAATGGTGCGGTCAAAATGGAAGGTTTGCGTGGTGCCAGTTTCACCGCCCGGCGCTTTGCCGGCAGCCTTGACCAGCCCCTGCGGGATACCGCGCTCATAACGCTGGGTATACAGCTTGCCATCCCGCCGGACGTTGGTCTCCATCCATTCCGACAGCGCGTTCACCGCCGAGATGCCCACACCGTGCAGACCGCCGGAAACTTTATAGCCCCCGCCCCCAAACTTGCCGCCCGAATGCAGGATCGTCATCACCACATCCAGCGTGTCCATCGGCTTGCCCTTGCCGTCTTTTTGAGTCGGGTGCGGGCCAACCGGGATACCGCGTCCATTGTCGACCACCGATACACTACTATCGGCGTGAATGGTGATTTTGATTTCGGTGCAGTAGCCGGCCAGCGCTTCGTCAATTGAGTTATCGACTACTTCATAGACGAGGTGATGCAGGGCCTTGATGTCGGTGCCGCCCACATACATGCCTGGGCGACGGCGCACCGCTTCCAGGCCCTCGAGCACCTGAATGGCGCTGGTATCGTATTTGAGTTGATCAGTCATTCTTGCTCCGTAAAGCGCTACAGACCTTTGGGGTCTGTCTGCTTCTTCAACGCCTGCTGAGTTTCCAACCACCAACGATAACGATCTTTGTAAAAGGCGAATGTCGCAGCAATCAGCGCGGTGGAAACCAGCGCGTGTCCGGCGACGCCCACCAACATCAGCCACGAGTCGCTGGTCGGCACATTCCACACCAGCCCCAGGCCAAGGTTCAACACCATCACCGCCGCAAACAGACCGGCCGTTTGTGGCAGGCTGCTCTGCACCAAACGCACGCTATCCCACAGCGCGCCAAACAGCCCGCGCCGTTGCAACACAATGCCGTGCACGCTAAACGCGCCAAAGATCAACACCCAAAGAATCAGGGTTGCGCCGAGCACCGAGAGGATGGCGCCCAGCAATGGGCTGACCAGCGCCGCGAATTGGGCCATCACCACCGTCGGCCCGCCAATCATGAACACAAGGATCAGGGCTGCGACTGCCAGCACCGAAAGCCGCAACCAGTCACCCCATACCCCGCGCACAAGCTGAACTAAATTCAACTGGCTATCCCGCACTTGTTGGGCGATGCCGCCGAAGTAGAGTGCGCCCAATAATAGACCCAACAGCAGAAACGCGCCAAACAACACCACATACACCCATGGATTAACAATCGGCCAGATGAGCGGCTGACCGAAAGGCGTCAGCGGTGCGCCGCGCGTGGCAATCAGGCTGGGCAAACCGAGCGGCCGGGTGCTCAGGGCCGAAAACAGATTGAACAATTCTGCCGTCTGTGTCAGCGTGTTGCGCAGAAGTTCAAATCCCGGCGTAGCACCTGCCGACCCGGCGAGAACGTCGTCCATCAGCGCCAGCGTTTCATCCACAATGGGTTTGATGCTCAAGCGCGGGCCGAGCCACAAGAGCAAATCCAACACCAACGGCAAAGTCACCAGTACCAGCCGCGCATTCACGACCTCGAACCCGGCAGTGAGCGAGGCCACAATTCCGATAGGCGGCGCGGGCGCGCGATGGCGCGAAATTGAAGCAGTCACAACCGCCTATTTTACCACGTTTGTTCTATCGGATTGTGATAAAAAGGGCTAATTTCCCTGAGAAAATGGCTGATTTTGGAGATGAGGGTCTTAGCAATCATGTTGCCTTCACACCATCGGCCAAACGGTGGTTGACCGCATGTCTCGGCCTCATTACAATCTGCCCGCTTCGGGGGCATCCTAAACTTAGACTGAGAGTCTTTATGGAGCAATTCGTCATCGAGGGTGGTCAGCCGCTCATCGGCACGGTAACGCCGGCGGGCAACAAAAACGCCGCCCTGCCCTTATTGGCCGCGTGTCTGCTCACCGCCGAGCCAGTCCTATTACACAACGTCCCGCGCATCCGCGACGTGGAGGCAATGCGACAACTTATCACCGATCTGGGCGCGAGCGTCGAGGAACTTGAAGCCCGCACCTGGCGCATTCACGCGCCCACGATTCGCAAAGTGCAACTGGATCGAGACCTGTGTCGCAAGATCCGTGCTTCGATTTTATTGGCCGGGCCGCTGTTGGGCCGGTGTGGCGAGATCGAACTGCCGCCTCCGGGCGGCGACGTGCTCGGGCGGCGGCGAGTGGATACGCACTTGCTGGCGTTGGAGGCCCTGGGCACGGAAATCGAATACTCGGAGTCGCGATTCTTGATGCGCGCGCCACATCTGCGCGGCGGCCATCTTCTCTTGGATGAGGCCAGCGTGACCGGAACCGAGAACGCGGTGATGGCCGCCGTACTGGCGCGCGGCACGACCACCATCCGCAATGCCGCCTCCGAGCCGCACGTGCAGGAGTTGTGCCGCTTCCTCAATACCTTAGGCGCGCGCATCGAGGGCCTCGGCTCGAACACGCTCACCATTCACGGCGTGGAAACGCTGCACGGCGGCGAGCACACCCTCGGCGCGGACTATCTCGAAGTGGTCAGTTTCATCGGCGCGGCAGCGGTGACCGGCGGCGAAGTCCGTATCCGCAACGCCGGCGTCGAGCATCTCGATATGATGCGCTGGGTATTTGGGCGATTGGGCGTGACGTGGCAAACGGAGGGCGATGACTTGATCGTCACGCACGGTCAATCGCTGGCCATTGAGTCGGATCACGGCGGCGCGATCCCCGAAATCAAAACCAATGTCTGGCCCGCCTTTCCCACCGACCTCACCAGCATCGCCATCACGGTGGCGACACAGGCCGCCGGCTCGGTGTTGTTTCACGATTGGATGTATTCCGGTCGCATGTACTTCACCGACAAGTTGGTGCAGATGGGTGCGCGCATCATTTTGTGCGACCCGTATCGGGTGATGGTACAGGGCCCCACCCGTCTGCAGGCCGAGAAACTCGAGTCGCCCGACATCCGGGCCGGCATCTCGCTCGTCATCGCGGCGCTGTGCGCGCAGGGCACATCGCACATTGGCAACATCGGGCAAATCGAGCGCGGCTACGAAGGCATTGACGAAAAGCTGCGCGCACTCGGTGCTAAAATACACCGCATCACCCTTTGACGCCTAGGATTTATTCAGTTGGAAATGTCACCCTGAGCGCTAACGCAATGACTGGCAGCGCCAGACAATCATCGCGCGAAGGGCCTGCCTGCGCCTGTCACAAGGGTCTCAATCTCTGGGCAACTGCGTAGCTCCTAAACGTATTCTTCTGGAGAACTTATGAGCACAAAGATCATTGCTGTACGTGCGCGCGAAATTTTGGATTCGCGCGGCAACCCGACTGTCGAAGCGGATGTGGTGTTAGAGAATGGGAGTGTGGGGCGCGCCGCCGTGCCGTCCGGCGCTTCCACCGGCGCGCATGAAGCGCTGGAACTGCGCGATGGCGACAAAAAGCGCTATCTCGGCACAGGCACGCTGACCGCGGTGCAGAACGCCAACGACCGGATCGCCCCGGCCTTGCTCGGGCTGGATGCGACCGATCAGGCCGCCGTGGATGCGAAGATGCTGGAGGTCGATGGCACGCCCAACAAAGCGGGCCTGGGCGCGAACGCCATCCTCGCGGTGAGCATGGCCACAGCACGCGCGGCGGCCGGCCGAACTCCGTTGTATCGTTACCTCGGCGGCGAGGCTGCGCACCTGCTGCCCGTGCCGATGAT
>JBQTJD010000717.1:0-28825 GCA_052387475.1 Anaerolineales bacterium
GATTGCAGATATTGAGTCAGAGTGCAAACGCCATAAAAGAGGCCGGCCTCGGTGTTAGCTTCGATGAGGCAACCGCTCGGCGAAACGGTGAGCCGATAGCCTTGCGGATGCGGGACGAGGCCGGGACGCACACGCAGGATAACGGCAGTCTGCGCCGGAACCGGTGACGGCCCGGCGACGATCTCCCACGCACAACCCGCGCGCTCGGCGGCCTCGCGCAAACGCTGTGCGGTGAAACGGAGCTTTGATGGCTCGTCACAGTCGAGGGCGATCAAACCGGTAGTCGGCAGTAGGAACGCGGCGCCGGTTTCGATGACGGTGCGAGGGATGGGAAGGAAATTGGGCATGGATGTGGATTGGCGAAGTGTCGCCCTGAGCGCGAATGTGCGGTCACGGCATTATGCGAGTTGTATCGCGAGGGTCTTTCTGCGCCGTGCAAGACCCGTTGCTGGTAAAGACCCTAAAGGTCTTGAAGACCTTATGAACTTTGACGACCAACACCGGCCATCATCGTCACACTGGAGTCGAGGCTTAAGCCGGGGGCATCACTTCACCCGCGAAACCCGCGACACCAAGAATTCCCCACTTTAACATCAAAAAACAAGATGGTCTGAGTGTATCGGCGCTGGATAAATGCCTGTGTCAGAGTCTGGGATAGGGATGCCGCCCACCGCTTTCACGTAAAACTCCACCGGCCCGGCATCGCCGATGATGGCGTACGCGTAGCCCAACGCACGCAGCGCGAATAAGCTGCGCTTGAGCAACGCCACGCCGATGCCGCGCCCACGTTCACCCTCCAACACCCCGGTCGGCCCGAAGAAGCCGCGCGTGGTCACGTCGTAACACGCGAAGCCCACCAGTTCGTCACCACGCACGGCGATGAAACTGGAAGGGGGCGCAGTTTTGTACGACACTTCAAATTCATCCGCCCAGCCCCGGTGAAAGTGGCGTGCGATCCACTCGCCGATGACGGTCTTCTCGTGCGGCAATGGATGACGGAGAGTCACACCCGGCACATCGGGCGCGTCGTCATCGAGAGCGTAGAGTTTGACGAGGATATCGGGCATATTCGTGGCAGACGAAAAACTCGTACACGGAGGTCACGGATTTGCACGGAAGACACGATTTTGTTACCTTTTCCGTGTTGTTGCGTGTAATCCGTGTACAAACTCTCCGCTATTTCGTCAGTGCCTTACTTCGTAAGGGCCTTACTTTGTAAGGGTCACCTTCCGCAAGCTGCGTGGGGCATCGGGGTCGTAGCCTTTAGCCCGCGTGAGGTGATAGCAGTACAGTTGCGCGGGGATGATGCTGACGAGCGGCGAGAGCCATTCGGGCACGCCAGCGGGGAGGCGCAGCGCGGCCTGCCCAAGCGCCAACGTCTCTTCATCATCCGAGAGCACGAGCAGTTCCGCACCCTGTTCCTCGCGCAAGCGCCGCAGCAACCCACGCACGTCCTCCAGCACTGCACCGCTCGGAGCGATAGCCAGCACCGGGAAGCCGCGCTCGACAATCGCCATCGGCCCGTGCTGAAAATCCGCCGCCGAGTATGGATCAGCAAAGACATACGCCAACTCTTTCAACTTGAGCGCCCACTCATGAGCCGAGCATAAGTTATATCCGCGCCCGAGCACCACGCAGTGCGCCAGCGCCCGGTGCTGCTCTGCGATGCGGGCAACTTCGTCCTCCAAACGCAGCACGGCGGATACCGCCTCGGGCACTCGGTGCAATGCGGCCAGATGTGCGCTGTCATTCGAGAGCGTCGCTGATAGCGAGGCCGAGAGCGCGGCCAGCGCCATCAGTTGCCCCGTGTACGTTTTGGTCGCGGCCACGGCTTGCTCAACTCCGGCCTGCACGTCGAGATGAAATTCCGCCGACTGCGCCAGCGGCGAATCAATTGCGTTGGTGATGGCAAGCGTCAAAGCCCCCTGCCGCCGCCCCTCGGTGATGACGCTGACGACATCCGGCGATTGGCCCGACTGCGACACGCCGACGACGAGGGCGTTTGTCAGGCGCGGCCACTCGCCGTAGCGGGTGAACAATGAGGGCGCGGCGAAGGCCACCGGCAAACCGTTGAGCGCCCCCCACACATACTGCGCGTACACGCCGGCGTGATCCGACGTGCCGCGCGCCGCGAGGAACACAAAATCCACGCCCCGCGCGCGGATGGCAGCGGCGATGCGCCGGGCGTTTTCAAGTTGCGTATCCAGCCAGCGTTGCAACACAGCAGGCTGTTCGAAGATTTCGTCACGCAATCCCATGCTGTTGTTCCACAAACGCGACGGGTTTCACGAAGTGAACGCGCTCAGTCGTGTCGCTCATTGTTTGAATAGACCACTGCCCCTTCGGCAACGGTCAGGCGCACTTCCAACTCAGAGTTGAGTAGCACGAGGTCGGCGTCCTTGCCCACAGCCAGGCTGCCTTTACTGGTGGAGACGCCAATGGCGCGCGCGGCGTTGAGGCTGGCCATCGGCCAGGCGGCGCGCAGCGGCAAGCCGGTGGCCGACAGGATATTGCGCAACGCACGATCCATCGTCAAGACGCTGCCGGCCAGTTGACCACTGGGCAGACGCACTTCACCCTCGCGGAGATAGACAGTGCGCGTGTCAAGGGCGTAATCACCATCCGGCATCCCCGTCGCGCGAATGGCATCGGTGATCAGGATGACGCGCTCCGGCCCTTTGACCGCCGCCAGTATTTTCATCACCGCCGGGTGAACGTGAACGTTGTCGGCAATGAGTTCGCACTGAATTTGCGGCAAAGCCAAAACCGCGCCGACCGTACCCGGTTCGTGATGGCCCAGGCCGGTCATGGCGTTGAAAGTGTGGGTTGCTTGCCGGAGGCCGCGCGCTGCGGCGGCGGCCATCTCATCATACGTAGCCGTTGTGTGCGCCGCCGACACGGTGATGCCGCGCCGCACGCACTCGTCAATCAACCAATGGTTCTCGGGAAACTCCGGAGCCAGCGCGAGCAAGCGAATAACGCCGGTCTCCAGAAACTCTATCGCTTCGGCCTGAGTTGCCCGGCGGATCAGGCGCTCGTCCTGCGCGCCGCATTTCTCGCGGTTGAGGTACGGCCCTTCGAGATGCGCGCCCAGAATCGTTGCGCCGCCGGGCGTCGGACCGATCATCCCGGCTACCGTTGTCAAAGCGCCGCAGATCGCCTCGCGTGAGGCTGTCCAGGTGGTGGGCAGAAAGGCGGTGACGCCGTGCCGCGCAAAGAAGCGCGCCGTCGCCCGTAGCCCATCCGGCGAGGCGTCCATCACTTCGTGGCCGGCTGCGCCGTGCACATGCAGATCAATGAAGCCGGGCAACAGGCTCTGGCCTGTCGCGTCAATCGCTTGCGAGACATAGCCGGCTGGGAAATCGGGCGGCCCGCCTGGCCCCATCAAGTGAATGCGCTTGCCTTCGGTCAGCAGCCAGCCCGGCGACCAATCATCGAGCGGGCCGAAGACGTGGGCGTTGAAGATTAAGAGACGTTGCATTGAAATTAGGAGTTACGCCGTTGAAAAAAAACTGCCACGAATTGCGTCACTCATATGCGAGTTTCCAATCTAGCCTAATTTGTAGTCCCCAGTTTCACCGGCTGTCCGCTGTCTGCCGATTGATACGCTGCCAGCGCAATTTCAACCGCGCGGTAACCGTCCATCCCGGTTACGCGCGGGGCGCGATCTTCACGCAGGGCGGCGACGAACTCGCTGAGCATCGCCTGATTTGCATCCGAGCCCCAATAGGCCCATACCGGCCGCCGCAACTCGTGGCGATAGACGGTCAGGTTTTGCCGGAAGGCGTCCACCCGCACCGCGCCGCGCTCGGTCACCAGTTCAAACGTCAGCCCGCCCCACGTTGGATAATACGGCGGCTTGCTCCAACTGCAATCAATACTCGCGAATACACCATTGGCGAAGGACAGCGCGATCAGCCCGCCGGTCTCCACGTCCACTTCGTCGGCGTAGCACACGCGATTGGTCTGCGCGTAGACTTCCACGACTTCGCTGTTCAAATACCAGCGCATGATGTCCGCCAGATGAACGGTGTGATCCATCAGCGCGCCGCCGCCCGCCAGAGTTTTATCCACAAACCACGCGCCATACGGCTTGGGCAGTTCACCCTGATTGGTTGCGTTGAAACAATACACTTGCCCTAGCCCGCCGGCCTCCAATTGCGCCTTCATTTCCAGCAGCGGCGCGCTAAAGCGCATGGGGAAGGCGGTCATCAGTTTTACGCCCGCCCGTTCGCAGGCCGTGATCATCGCGCGCGCATCGTCTAACGTCGTCGCCAGCGGCTTCTCACTCAACACGTGCACGCCCGCGGCTGCGGCCATCTCCACCAATGGGCGATGCTGGTTGTTCTCCGAGCACACCACCACCCCGTCCGGCTTCTCGGCCAGCAGCGCCTCATACGACTCAAACAGTCGAGCGTTGAACTGGCGCGCGAAGCGTTCGCCGCGCGCGCGGTCTTCGTCGGCAAAGCCCATCATCACTACGCCGGGGAGGGCACGCAGATTTTGAATGTACGCCAGGGCGTGGTGGTGGGCGAAGCTGAAGATCCCGATCTTCATTGCGCCACCTTCACCGCCCGGCCCGTCTGCGCCGACTCAATCGCCGCCAGCGCAATTTGCAACGCCGCCAGGCCGTCCTCCGCCGAGACGCGCACCGGGTGGTTCTCGGTCAGCGCAGCGTAGAACTCTTTCATCTGAGTCGTGTACGGGCTTTCGCGCAGCGGGCTGGCCGGCAGGCCAACATCCGGCGCATCGCTGGCTGGCTTTTGCAGCAACATCTCAATCGGCGCGGTGGCGTCCGAATCAAACTCAATCAACCCTGCGTCACCTGCAATCTCCAAGCGTGTGCGGAAGGTCGGGGGCGGATACGCCCACGCCCCGGTCACGTGCGAGAGCGCGCCGCTGGTGTGTTTGAGAATCGCCAGCGCATAATCAATGGCCGCGCCGCTGTGCGCGTGACCTACGCTTTTCGCGAACACGCTCTCCACTTCGCCCGCCACCCAACGCGCATAATCAAAATCATGAATCATCAAATCCAGCATCATCCCACCGGACTTTTCAAAATCCAGGAACCAGTTGCCGGCCGGCTTCTTGGGGCGATAGCTGCCGCGCGCCAAGCGGATCACCGCCGGTCGCCCGATCTGCCCGGAGGCCACCGTCTGCCGGGCAAGCGCGTACTCGGGGAAGAAGCGGAGGACGTGCGCGACGAGCAGCTTTACGTTGGCGTTGCGGCACGCAGCGATCATCTCGCGCCCCTGCGCGACCGTGCGCGCCAACGGCTTCTCGCACACGATGTGTTTGCCCGCCGCCGTCGCTTGTAGCGCCATCGAGTGGTGCAGGTGTGTGGGCGTGCACAAATCAATCACGTCCACATCCGCGAGCAGCGCGTCGAAGCTCGGATACACGCGCGTATTGTGCTGCGCCGCCAGCCGCTGTGCCTCGGGTGAAGTCTCCGCCACGAAACCGGCGATAGTGGCAGGAGTCTCCGCCCACGCATCGGCATGCGTCGTGCCCATGAAGCCTGCACCGACGATGCCGACTTTCATTTGATAGCCCCCGCCGTGATGCTGCGCATCATCTGTCGCGAGAAGATGAGGTACAGCAACAAGATCGGGATCATCGCCAGCGTGAGCGAGGCCAGCACTGCGTTCCAATCGCTGACGAACTGGCCGAGGAACTGCTGCACGCCCAGCGTCACTGTCGCGGTCTGGTCACTCGGCGCGAGGATGAGCGGGAACCACAGATCGTTCCAAACCGGGATCATGGTGAAGATGCCGATGGCGCCGATGGCCGGACGCACCAGCGGCAGGACGAGCCAGAAGATGCGATACTCGCTGGCCCCATCAATGCGGGCCGCTTCCTTCAACTCGCGTGGCACCTGGCGCATGAACTGCGACAGGATGAAGACTGCCAGCGGTAGGCCCTGCGCGATGTACACCAGGATGAGCGCCAGCAGATTGTTCACCAGCCCGAGGTCGACCATCAGCCGCAGGATGCTGACCGTGCCCAGACGAATCGGGATCATAATGCCAAACGAAAGATACAGCCCCATCAGCGCATTGCCAGGGAAGCGATACTCGGAGAGCGCGAAGGCGGCCATAGCCCCGGCGAACAGGATGGCGAGGAGTGAGGTGACGGTGACGATGACGCTATTGATGAAGTATTGCTGGAAGCTGGCGCGCGCGAACACCGTCTCGTAGCCGATCAGGCTGAAGGTCTCCGCGCCCGGCAACTCATACGGCATCCCGAAGATGGCGCTGCGATCCTTGAACGAATTGATCACGATTAGAAAAATCGGGAACAGCGCCAGCAGCAGATAGGCCAGCAAGATCACATGCGGGGCGAGGCGTTCAATCCAACGATTCATCGCCGGCCTCCCTCAGAACTCATACGTGGTGACGCGGCGCTGCCAGACGTAGGTATACAGCAGCACGGCGGTCAGGATGATGACGAACATCATCGTCGCCACGGTCGTGCCCATCGTCGGGTTGCCCAACTGCAACTGGAAGCCAAAGAAGGTGCGGTAGAACAACGTGCCCATGATGTCGCTGGCGAAATCCGGCCCGGCCAGCCCACCCTTTACAGTGAAGATCAAATCGAAGGCGTTGAAGTTGCCGACAAAGGTGAGGATGGTGACCACGCCGACCGTGGGCAGCAGCAGCGGGAACTTGATGCGCCAGAAGATGTCCCAGCCGCTGGCGCCATCCACGCGCGCGGCCTCCGAAAGTTCATCCGGGATGCCGATGAGGGCGGTGTAGAACAAAATCATCGGGATGCCGACGAACTGCCAGACCGAGATGAGCGCGAGCGTGACCAGCGCCGTGCCCTGTTGCCCCAGCCATGGTTGAAACAGAAAGCCCAGGCTCACCGCTTTCAAAATCCCCTCAGCGATGCCCCACAATGGGTTGAGGATCAATTGCCAGATGAAACCGATGATGACGACGGACAGCACCGTGGGCAGGAAGATGAGCGTGCGATACACCGCGCGCGCGCGGCCACCGGCGGCCAGCAGCGCGGCCAGCATTAAGCCAAGCGGGTTCTGCACCAGCATGTGCACGAGGAAGAAGACGAAGTTGTTGCGCAGCGCGCCCCAGAAGCGCGGCGACCACAACGGATCGGTGAGCAGCGTGAGGTAGTTTTGCAGCCCGGCGAATGTCTCCCGGACTCCATCTTGTGTGAAGAAGCTCAGCCGCAACGAGTCTAGCAACGGATACACCATGAACAGCGTGTACACCGCCGTCGCCGGGGCCAGGAAGACCAGGATGTGCGTGGGAAAAGATTTTTTGTGAGCCACGGGGCCTTGTGCCAGTGAACAGTGAACAGTACTACTGTTCACTGGTCACTGATAACCATTTACTGATTACGGCTTATACCATTGATCCAAGCCGGCCTGCGCTTCCTGGCCGGCCTGCTCAGCGGTGATGGTGCCGTTGATCACGCCCGCGCTCAAGCGCCACAGCTCGTTCTCCAGGTTCGGCTCGCCGCGCGAGAGAATCTGATATGAGTTGCGGATGGTGGACTGGCAGGTTCCGCGCCAGCTCAGGAACTCGTTGGCGATTGGGTCCTTGAGGGTGATCTTGGCGCTGGAGAGCGTGAAGAAGCCCGGCAGCGCGTTGCTGTACAGTTCCGCGAACTCTGGCGAAGTCATCCAGTCGAGGAAAACCTTCGCTTCCGCCGCATGCGTGGTCTTGGCATTCATACCCAACGCGATGTCGGTGTGGTCGCTGATGTAGCAGGTGTCACCGGCGTTGGCCACCGGTGGCGGGAAGATGCCCATGTTGAACTTGGCTTGCTCGTTGAACAGCGAGATCTCCCACGAGCCGGTGGGATAGATGGCGGCTTTGCCCAACGTGAACAGGCTTTGCGCATCGGGATACTTCACCGCCTCGAAGCCTGAGGCCATATAGGGCGTCCACTTCGCCAACTCGGCCCACGTCTGTACGTAAGGCGCATCGGTGAGCTTGGCCGTGCCCTTGATCAGCGCCTGGCGGCCTTCCTCACCCTTCCAAAAGTTCGGGCCGATGTTCTGGAAGCCCATCGTCGCGGCCTCCCATTGGTCGGCGGTGCCCATGCCCAGCGGCGCGTAGGTGCCATCGGCTTTGATGGCGTCGAGCACGGCATAGAACTCATCCCACGTCGCCGGCTCTTTCAGGCCCAACTTATCGAAGGCATCTTTGTTGTAGTAGAAACCGTGGATGACAGACGCCATCGGCACGCAGAACACGTTCGCGCCGTCGTCGGTGATCCACGCGCTCTTGGCCACATCGCCGAAATTGTTCATTCCGGGCAGATCATTCAGCGCGGCCAGATGGCCTTGCTCATACAGTTGGAGCGAGGCATCAAACGGGCGGCAGGTGATCAGGTCACCGGCGGTGCCGCCAGCCAGCTTGGTGTTGAGGGCGGCATTGTAGTCCGCCGGGGCGGTCGGCGCAAAAACGACGTGGATGGTCGGGTGTGACTTTTCAAAAGCCGGGATGATGGTGTCCTGCCAGATCTTCAGGTCGTCATTACGCCAGCTCTCGATCGTCAGTGTGACTTTTTCGGCGGGCGCCTCGGTCGGCGCGGCGGTAGGCCCAGCCGGGGCGCAGGCCGCCAGTACGAGCGCGGCGACGGCCAGCAGATTCAGAATTCGTAACTTGCTCATCTTTCCTCCAATTGCAAAGTGCGGATAGAACAGTCTGAAAAGAAAGTCGATATGTCGTGCTTGCTTGCGGTCCACCTCCTTTGACTAAATGTGCGGGTTGCGCCTGCCCCAACGCTTGAGCATCGCTACGTTGTGGGCGTCACCCCCGGGCATGTTGGTATGGACGTAAACCGGCGCTGTGCCTGAACTTGTCTGCAAACGGAAGGCAACCTGCGTGACTAGACAGTTCCATAGCAGCGCACCGATCACCGTCGAGCTTGGGCCAACCCGCCAGCCAACATCGTTGAGCGGGAGGAGGGCATCGCCCGGCTCACCGCCGTTGTCAATCACGTAGTCAGCGATCTCGAACAAGCGTTGACCCACTGGAGAGAGCGGGGCCACGCGTGCGTACGCGAGCGAGCAGACCGCGACCACGGTCACCCCGCGCGTCTTCCCGGCCAGCGCCATTTCTATCGGCACGGTGCTCACACCACTGTTGGAGAATACGAACAACATATCGCCCGGCTGTGGGGCATAGTGTTCCAGGAGGGGTTGAGCCAGACCCGTCGTGCGTTCCAGGATTGTTCCGAGCGTGGCGTTTTCGTTGAGCGTGAAACCAGAATACACAATTGGCACTACGGGCACAAGCCCCCCGCCGCGATGGTGTCCCTCCAGCGCCAGCAAGTGCGAATGGCCGACGCCAAAGGTATACAACCGGCCATCACGCTCAATCGTTGCGACCATCGCCTCGGCCACTGTGTGCAGAAGGTCGTGCTGGCCCTCGATCACGCGCGTCTGTAGTGCAGTGATGGCGGCAAAGTAGCTTTGAATGCCGTCGCGCATCACTCTCAGCCTTTCACCGCACCGGTCAGGCCGCGCACGAATTGCTTCTGCAACGCGGCGAAAAACAACATCATCGGCACGACCGTCATCACCACGCCTGCCGCGATGCCGCGCGCATCGTTGGCGAACGCCCCCTGCAGCGCAACCAGCCCGACTTGCAGCGTCATGTTCTCGCGCGTGTGCAGCATGAGCGACGGCCAGAAGAAATTGTTCCACTGCTCCACAAACGTGATGATGGCGACGGTGGCGAGCGACGGGCGGATCATCGGCAGCAGGATGCTCCACCATAGACGCAGCTCGCTCGCGCCGTCCATGCGGCCCGCGTCCAGCAATTCATCGGGCACGCTTTTGAACGCCTGCCGCAGCAAAAAGATGTTGATGACGGTGGCGAGGTAGGGGAAGATCACGGACGGAAGCTCGTCGTAGTAACGGAAGACGTTGACGGACAGGACAAAACTGGGGATGGAGGTGAGCACCGGCGGCACGATAAACGTCGCCAGCAGCAAATAAAAAATCGCGTCGCGCCCGCGAAACTTCATCTTCGCCAGCGGGTACGCCGCCAGCGCCGAGATCAACGCGTTCAACACCACAATGCTCAACGTCACCAGCAGACTGTTCAAATAAAAACGTGCCACCGGTAGCTGATCCCACACGCGCGCGTAGTTCGCCAGCGTCGGCTCGGCCGGGATGATCTGCGGCGGCACAGAGAAGATCGCGTCGTTCGGCCCTTTGAATGAAGTGAAGAACACCCACACGAATGGGAAGACGGTGACGACGGCCATCGCGCACAGCGCGAGGTAGAGCAACGCGTTGGTGAGCGCGCGGCGCAGCAGTAATGGAGCGGGCCGTTTCATTCCGCCTCCGTGCCGCGCTCAAGCAGGCGGATGTTGAACATGGAAAACGCCAGCGTAATCACCAGCAGCACCATCGCAATCGCTGAAGCCATACCGGCATGGTTCAGCCGGAAGGCCTGTCGCCACAGATAAAACACCATCGTCACGCCGCTATTGAGCAGGCCGCCCAGGCCGCCCGTCAGCGTGAAGATTTCGTTGAACACCTGCAACGCGGCCAGGCTGGAGACTACAGCCACAAACGTGATCTGCGGGCGCACGCCGGGCAGGCTGACGTGCCAGTGCTTCTGCCACGCGTTGCAACCGTCAATCAGCGCCGCATCGTACAACTCTTCGGGGATGTTTTGCAGCCCGGCGAGGAAGATCATCATGTAATAGCCCAATCCCAGCCACACGGTCAGCAACATAGCGAGCGGCAGCGTGAGAGCCGGCTCAGCCAGCCATTGCAACGGCTCTTTGAAAATCCCCAACGAGAGCAGCAAGCTGTTGATGATGCCGTTGGTATCGAGCATCAACCGCCACGCAATGCCGACGGCGATGCTGCCGCTGATGACGGGCAGGAAGAAGAGTGTGCGAAAGGCGTTGATGCCGGGGAGTTTGCGATTGACCAAAATGGCAAGCAGGATGGAAAGGATAATCAGCGCCGGCGTGACGAGCAGATAAATGAAGGAGTTGCGCAACGCCTGCCAGAATATCGGGTCTTTGAGCAGGCGCTCGTAGTTCCGCAGCCCAACCCAGACCGGCGGCGTCACGATGTTGTAATCGGTGAAGCTATAGTAAACGACTGCGCCGATGGGATACAGCACAAAGACCGTAATCATGAGGAGCGCTGGCGCGAGAAAAAGATAGGGCGTGAGTGAAAGTCTACGGGTCATACACGATCCCTGCACAGACCGGCCCTCTCCCATTCATTATGAGAGAGGGCCGGGATAAGGCTAGAGCATCAGCCGGCGTTACGGCAGCAAAGCGTTCGCCTGTGCGACTGCGTCCGACAAGGCGGTTTGCGGATCCACGTTGTTGAACAGCGCCTGCTGCACCGCTTGCAGCACGATATTGTTGACATCGGCTTTGTGCGGCACACTCGGCACAATATCCGCCAGCTTGGAAATAGCGTCTCTGGCGTACGGCTTGGCGCTATCCTCAATCGCTACCGGCGCCGCCGAGAAGAACGGATCGTCATAGGAAGCCGGGGTCGAGGGATAGATGGACACGATCTTCGAGAACTCCAACATGCTCTGCGCGTTGGTCATGAACTGCGCCAACGCGAGCGAGGCGTTCGGGAATTTCGTGTTGGCGTTCACCGACATCGCCATCAGCCCTTTGCCGACCACGCCCGACTTGCCCACCGGCGCGGGCACCACGGCGAGATAGCCGTACAGCGCCGGGTTGTTGGCCCGCACTTCGCGGATGAGGTTGGGGCCGGTGTTATAAAACGCCGCCTGGCCGGAGGTGAAGAGATCCAACCCCACGCGGTCTTGATCAGTCACCAGCACGGTCTTGTCCACTGTGCCGGCCTTGACCATGTCCACGTACATTTGTAGCCACGCCACGGCTTCCGGCGAGTCGAAGGTGAATTGCTTGCCGTCGTCGCTGATCACCTGCACGCCGCCCTCGTACGTCATCTGCGCCAGCAGGTCATTCACCGCCAGGCGAATATCGCACAGCGTGCTGGTCTCGGCTTTGATGGTCGCGCAAAAGGCCGGCAAACCATCAATCGTCTTTGGGAAATCCTCGACCGTGAACCCGGCGTCGCTAATGATCTTGGTGTTGACCAGGTTGACGATGATGCCCTGATAGTACGGGAATTGGTAGTGCTGCCCGTCCACCACTTGCTGATCCCACAGATTGGGGAAGTAGTGGTCCTTCACATCGTCGGGCACCACCTCATCCAATGGGAGCAACAGGCCCTGGCTGGCGTAATCGCTCACCCAGCCCTCGCTGATGGAGAGGTTGATGACATCGGGCGCGTTGCCCGCCGCGAACGAGTTGCGCAGGTCATCCTGGAACGTGGCCTGATGATCTTCCCAATTCACTTTGACGCCGGGATAGGCGGCCTCAAAGCGCGCAATGGTGCTCTTGAGGTAATCGTCGAAGGTCGGTGAGAGCCAGAACGTCCACACGGTAATCTCCGCGTTTGGCTCCACGCCGCTAATGAGGGCCTCCGGGTTGGGGCCGGGCGTCGGGGTGACGACCACTTCCTTGACCTGCTCCACCACTTGCGTTTCTTTGACGGTGACCACTTGCGTCTGGACGATGACCTCGGGGGTCGGGACAGCAGCCGGGGCGCACGCAGCCAGCAGCAGCGCGGCGATGGTCAGTAACCCCACAACATTGATGATGCGTTTGGCGTTCATTCTTCTGTTCTCCTAAAAGAAGTTTGAGAGTGAGTAAAGACGGATTGACTGATGAAGCACTGCGATAATCTCACCTCCTCGGCATAACCTGGTATAGACAACTATGCCAGTCGTCGCAAAAAAAATTGTCACGCCTGTGGCACTGCGTTGGCAAAGCGGCGCGTAATCAGTTGCGGGCGCGTAATGGCCCCGCCGACCACCACCGCCGCCGCGCCCAACTCAAACGCACAGGCCACCTGTTCGGGTCGTTCAAAACGGCCTTCTGCTACCACCGGGACTTTCATCCGCCGCGCCAGCGTCTCGAGCAATTCCAGATCCGGCTCGTCCATCGGTGGGCGGCCATGCTCGGTGTAACCTGCGAGCGTTGTCGCCACATAGTCCGCGCCGAACGACTCGGCCAGTAGGGCGTCCTCGACACACGAGCAATCAGCCAACACCGGCCGGCGCAGTTGGGTGTGGATGAAGTCAATCAACTGCTGCAAAGTCACCGCGTTACGTCGCGGGCGTGGTGTGGCGTCAATCGCGACGATGTCGCAGCCCGCGTCCGCAATCGCCGCCGCCGAGTCACAGTCGGGCGTGATGTACACCGGGGACTCCTGCGTGTGGATTTTGTACAGCCCGATGATGGGCAGCGCCGTCACTTGCCGAATGGCCACAATATCGGCGGGCGCGTTCGTGCGGATACCGGCTGCGCCGCCCATCTCTGCTGCGCGCGCCATCGCCGCCATGAAGTGCGGGCCGTGCAATGGCTCGTCCTCCACCGCCTGACAAGAAACAATTAATCCACGCGGTAGCAAAACATTCATTCTCGTCGGGGTGACCCTTGTGGTCACCCACCTCAGCGTTTGCGCACGAATGACATGCGATAGCGGTCAGCGCGATACAGCGTCTGCACCGTTTCAATCGGCTCACCGCGTTCATCACGTGTCACTCGCTGGGCCAGCAGGGCCGGGCTGTTGCGCGGTACGCCAAACAGCCGGGCGTCGGCCGGGCTCAATGTCACGGCTTCCACCGTCTCATCGGCGAAGGTCGGTCGGCTATCGAATTCTTCCTCCATGATTTCGTACAGCGAGCGTTGCGCCAGCTCTTTCTCTTTGCCGATCAGCCCGCCGAAACGCTCATACGGCAGATAGACGCGTTCGAGCGCTACCGGTTCGTCGTTCGCGAAGCGCAATCGTTCGACATAGATCACGCGCTCGCCCGCTGCCAGCCGCAGTTGCGCGGCGATAGATGCCTCCGCCACTTCGGCGGTGAGGCGGCGCACCTCGGAACGTGGCGTCAGCCCGCGCGCGCGCATGTCTTCGCTGAACGACATGAAGCCCACGCCGCGATTGATCTTGGCCCCGGAGACGACGGTGCTGCGCCCACGCTGCCGGTGCAACAAGCCATCGTTCGCCAGCCGGTCAATGGCGGCGCGCACCGTCATCCGGCTCACTTTCAGCCGCTCGGCCAGCTCGCGCTCCGAGGGGATGGAGTCGCCAGACCGCAGCTCACCGGTTTCGATCTGGCTGCGGAGCGCGTCGCCGATCTGGCCAAAGATGGGTTTGGGGTTTCTTCGATTAATGCGCATGCTGGTCTATATCTGGTATAGACCAGATAATACGAGGCGCGGCGCGATTTGTCAACGGGCAATTTGCGCGCTCGCCTTTCACTGCCCACTGCCGTTATACTGCCGCCTCAACATTTCTTCTCCGGAGAACTTATGGCCTTCTTCGATATGCCCCTGGAGCAGTTGCAGTCGTACCAACCACCACGTGAACAACCCGCCGACTTTGACGCCTTTTGGCAGCAAACACTCGCCGAAGCGCGACAACATCCGCTCAACGCGAAGTTCGCTCCAGTGGATTACGGCTTGCGGACGGTGGAGGCCTTCGATGTGTCGTTCGCCGGTTACGGCGCGCAACCGATCAAAGGCTGGCTGTTGCTGCCGATGCAACGCGACGGCAAGCTGCCGTGTGTGGTGGAGTTCATCGGCTACGGCGGCGGGCGCGGCTTCCCCACCGATTGGCTGGTGTGGGCCAGCGCCGGCTTCGCGCATCTGGTGATGGATACACGTGGGCAAGGCACGACATGGCGCAAGGGCGATACGCCCGATCCCGAGCCGGATGGCGGCAACGCGCACTTCCCCGGCTTCATGACGCGCGGCATCCTCAGCCCGCACGCGTATTACTATCGCCGCGTGTTCACTGATGCGGTGCGCGCGGTGGAAGCGGCGCGAAGCGCCGATGGAGAAGCGCTGTCGCGCTTCGGAACTACTGTTCCGCCCTCTCCCGCCAACGAAGTTGGTGCGGCGGCGCGCAGTCACGCGGCAGTGGATCCCGAACGCGTGGCCGTGACTGGTGGCAGCCAAGGCGGCGGCATCGCGTTGGCGGTCGCCGGCCTCGAACCGGCGGTGAAGGTGTGCATGCCCGATGTCCCCTTCCTCTGCCACTATCGCCGCGCGACTGATCTTGTGGATACACATCCATATTTTGAAATCACCCGCTATTGCCGTACACACCGCGACCGGGTGGAGACGGTCTTCAACACGCTGAGTTATTTCGATGGACTCAACTTCGCCGCGCGCGCCAAAGCCGAGGCCCTGTTCTCAGTGGGCCTGATGGACGATATCTGCCCGCCCTCCACGGTGTATGCCGCCTTCAACCATTACTCAGGGCCGAAACGTATCAACGTGTGGCGTTACAACAATCACGAGGGCGGCGAAAGTTTTCAGACGATTGAGAAGCTTAAGTTCCTGCGTGACCTGTGGCACGTTGACTGAAAGGCGGACTTTTGGGAGAATACAATTGAATTTGTTCTAAAAAATTTTATCGTGAGCCGCCCGGCTCCTTCAATTCCGGGTATGGAGGAGACAGCCAAAACGGTGTCTCCTTTTCTATTATCTGCCGGAGGGGCAAGATGACCTTCGTTCTCTTTGGGCTTGGTTTCATTTTTCTGTTTCTCGGTGGCGAACTGCTGGTGCGGGGTGCCTCGCGCTTGGCGACCGCGCTGGGGATTTCGCCGTTGGTCGTCGGGCTAACCGTGGTGGCCTTCAGCACCAGCGCCCCGGAACTGGCCGTCACGGTGCAATCGGCTTTCAGCGGCCAGGCCGATCTTGCCATTGGCAACATCGTCGGCAGCAACATCGCCAACGTCCTGCTGATCCTCGGCTTATCCGCCGTCAGCGCGCCGCTGGTCGTTCAGCAGCAGTTGATCCGCGTGGATGTGCCGATCATGATTGCGGCCTCCGGGCTGATGGCGCTGCTGGCATGGGACGGGCTGATCAATTCCCTGGACGGCGCTTTGTTGTTCGCCCTGCTCATCGCTTACACCCTATTGGCCATTCATCTCAGCCGGCGCGAAAGCCGCGCCGTGAAAGCGGAATACGCCGAGACCTACGGCCGGGCCACGGCGCAATCGTTTCGCCGCTGGCCGATCAATGCGCTGCTGATTCTGGTCGGGGTGGCGCTGCTGGTGATTGGCGCGCAATGGCTGGTGGAGGGCGCGGTCGTCATCGCTCGCTGGCTTGGATTGAGCGAACTCATCATCGGTCTGACCATCATCGCGGTTGGCACGTCGCTGCCCGAACTGGCAACCTCGGTGATTGCAACGCTGCGCGGTGACCGCGATCTTGCGGTCGGCAACGTCGTCGGCAGCAGCATCTTCAACCTCTTCTCCGTGCTCGGCCTTACGGCCCTCATCGCGCCGGCGGGCGTACCGGTACTGGCGGCGGTATTCAACTTTGACCTCCCGGTCATGATTGCCGTGTCAATCGCCTGCCTGCCCGTGTTCTTCAACGGTAATCGCATCGCTCGCTGGGAGGGCGCTGTGTTTCTGGGTTACTACGTGGCGTACACCACCTACCTGGTATTGAACGCCACGCAACATGCTACGTTGCCGCTTTTCAGTGGCGTGATGGTGTGGTTTGTGCTGCCGCTGACCGTGATCACACTGGCGGTCGTGGTGGTTCGCACACTTCGATCACGCTACGTCGTTCGGCTGCATCATCGGCCTGACTATGAAAGGAGCGACCCATGATCTTACCCTTCCTGGCGGCCCTGGCGTTGGTCATCGCCGCGGCCAAGCTGGGCGGTTGGGCGTCGGCGCGTCTGGGCCAGCCGGTGGTGTTGGGGAATTTGCTCGCTGGTCTACTGCTCGGGCCGTCGCTGCTCAATGTTTTTGACGCGCCCTACTTTCAACAGGCGCACGTCACCGAAGCGCTACACGAGTTCGGCGAGTTGGGCGTCATCTTCCTCATGTTCACCGCCGGGCTGGAGATTCAGCTCAGCGATTTGGTGCAGGCGCGCCGGCCCGCGATGTTGACCGGGGTGTTGGGTGTAGTCGTGCCGTTGGGATTAGGCGTCGCCATTGCGCTGCCTTTTGGGTATGATCTTCAGCGTAGCTTCTTCATCGGCATCGTCATGGCGGCGACCTCGGTCAGCATCTCCGCACAGACCTTGATGGAGCTTGGCCGACTACGGAGTCGTGAAGGACTGACCTTGCTGGCCGCGGCGGTGGTGGATGACGTACTGGCGATTGCCGTGCTGTCCACTTTCGTGGCGCTGGCGCTGGAGCCAAACGGCAGCCCGCTGGTTGTGGTGTGGATTCTGGCGCGCATGATCCTGTTTCTCGGCGGCGCGTTTCTGTTGGGTAGTTGGCTGCTGCCGCGCGCCGTGCGCTGGGTCGAAGACCGCGACCTGCCCATCGGCGAGCCTGTGATTTCACTTGTCATCGTCGTCATCCTGTTGTTTGCCTGGGCGTCAGAATTTGTGGGCGGCGTCGCAGCCATCACCGGCGCGTTCATCGCCGGCGTTGCGCTCTCCAACAGCCCGTTGAAAGAGCGGATCGAGCGCGGCATCCACGTCATCGCTTACGCGTTTTTTGTGCCGATCTTTCTCGTCAGCATCGGCCTGCAAACCGATGCCCGCTCGCTATCGGCCAACGATCTTGGCTTCGTGATCGCCGTCGTGCTGATCGCGATTGTGTCCAAACTGGCTGGCGCTGGCCTGGGCGCTAGACTGGGGGGGATGAGTTGGCGTTCCGCGCTGCGTGTGGGTGTCGGTATGATCTCGCGCGGTGAGGTCGGCTTGATTGTGGCTTCGGTGGGCGTCAACGCGGGCCTCATCGGCCCGCAGGCTTTCACGGCGGTGGTGCTGATGGTGCTGGCGACGACCCTCATCACGCCGCCGCTGCTGCGGTTGGTCTTTGACAAAGCAGAGGTGAAACATGCCTGAACTAATTGTGCTGGTGCTGGATGACTCGGAAAAAGTGGATGAGATTTTGAACGCCTGGGTGGCGCTGGGTATCCCCGGTGTGACCCTGCTGGATAGCGCCGGGCTGGGGCACGAGCTGAGCGCCCACAGCGTGCGCGAAGATCTGCCGCTTATCCCGTCGCTGAAAAGTCTGTTGCGGCAGCGCGAGGAACACAGCCGCACGCTGTTCACTGTCGTGCCGGATGGCTTTGATGTGGAGGCGTTGATCATCGCCACAGAAGCTATTACCGGCCCACTGGATGAACCGGACACCGGCATTCTGTTCACCGTGCCGGTCACGCGGACGCGCGGCCTGCATCCGCGGCCGGGTCACTGACCGATTAAGGCAAACTCTTGTGAGTCACCCCCATCGGCCCCATTCACTGGCCGCACAACCGACGATGACTAACCTTCGCTAACAAACGCTCCGGGCACCCTGCCTTAACATAGGCCCATCTTTTGGAGATGGATATGCGCCCGTTAACTGAATATCGACGTTCCGGTTTCACTCTATTCAAAGCGATTGCGGTTCTCTTGGCCCTGGCCGGCCAGTTCACTTTTTATCTTTCTCCGGCCAATTTATGGTTGGGCTTGTTGCTGACGAGCCTAGCCGTGGTGCTATTGCTCGTGGGCGGGCGCTGGCGCTTGCCGGCGCTGTGGCTGCCGTGGACGGCCACTCGCTCGTGGACATTCTCGCCCGGCCTCATCGTTTTGTCCGCTGTGTTGAGCATAATGGCCGCGATTCTGGCGATCGTGTTCTATCAAACTGAGCGCGTGAACTATGTGCCCGTGGTGGCGCTAAATTTATTTGCCGGGCTGTTTTACGTGATTGCCTTTGTGACCGAGTGGCCCAAGCGGCTGGCTGTGCGGGCCTGGGTCACGGCCCACTGGCGCGAAGGTCTCACAGTGTTTGCAATTACCGCGCTGGCCGGCGGCCTGCGGTTCTATCAACTCGGGGAGCTGCCACGCATCATCGATGGTGACGCCGGTTACATCGGCAGTGTCGCGCTGCGATTGTCCGAGCCCGGATTGGCGACGCCGTATATGTGGCCGGCCGAGTTTGGCGGTTACTACATGCAAGCGATTGGGCTGGTCATTGAGATTTTTGGCCGGACGCCATTGGCATTGCGATTGCTCCCTGCACTGGCCGGCACTTTGGCGGTGCCATCACTGTATGGCCTAAGCCGGTATTTATTTGGCCCGCGTGTGGCCCTGCTGGCAGCGGTCTTACTGGCGACCTCGCACAGCCATATCCATTTTAGTCGTATCATATCGGTCGCCTATATCGTTGGAACTTGCATCGCGCCGCTGGTCTTGTATCTGTTTATCAGTGGCCTCCAAAAACAGCACCGGGTGCGGCTGGCGCTGGGCGGCTTGCTTCTGGCAGTCTATCTCGGTGTCTATTTTGATGGCTATATCCTCGCCGGCGCATTGTATTGCTATCCGCTGGCAACCTACGTGTTCAATCGCACCGTTAGCCAGAGCTTCAAGCGGAACTTGCTCGTCTTCTGGGGAGCCATGCTCATTGGAGCATTGCCCTTGATCGTACACACAAGTTTCTATCCCGGCAGCTTTTCGCTTCGCTTCGAGCGCGACGGAGCGCTGAACAGCCCGTGGCTCAGCGCCGAAATGGCGGCCACCGGCCAAAGCGCAGTGACCATCTTAGCCGGGCGAATCGCCCATGCCTTCCTCGCCCTCAATGCTGACCCCGCCACTGACTTCTATGGCGCTCAGATTCCGCTCCTGGGTGTTTTTTCCAGCACGTTCTTTGTATTGGGCCTGGCCTACTCCCTTTGGAAGGTGCGCGATATCCGCTTTCTGCTCGTCAACGCCTATTTCTGGTCGATGACCGTCGCGATTGGTTTATTTTCGGTGCCGCCCTCCGCCGACTCGTATCGGATGTTAGCCGCCGTGCCTGCCGCCCTGCTCCTCGCTGCCCTGGGTATGGAACAGACGGTGCTCCGCCTCTTGCATCACCGACCCTTGCCCGACTATGTGCGGCGCGGGGCGTTGGCGTTACTCCTCACAGCCATGGGGGTGTACAACATCAGCGCCTACTTTCAGAATTTTGCGGGCCAATGTCGCTTCTCCGCCGATCATCAAACGCGCTTCTCGTCCCATCTGGGCAGCTATTTGGGAACAGTGGAGCGCGAAGCGCCAGTCGTGTTGTTGAGCACTACCTGGGTACGTTACGGCATCAATTACTCGATGGATTTTCTCAGCGACAACCACCCCATCACGAATGTGGATGCGCCGGTGCATACGGCTTCGATCCAACCGAGATCGATCATCGTGGCGACGCCTGATCGCATCGAGGAACTCCGTGACTGGGTTGGCCTGCATCGGCCTGGCAGTCCTCTGGACAGCGTGTATGATTGTGAGCGACTGATATTGCTCGCCTATCGCACACCCTGATCCATGACCCATCATCCCCACCGCATCGGTTTCATCTCAACACGCTTCGCCGGAACGGATGGCGTCTCGCTTGAGACGGCCAAGTGGGCGGCAGTGCTCGAAGGCCTGGGCCACACCTGCTTTTATTTCGCCGGACAGTGCGATCGCCCGGCCGAGCGGAGCCGCGTAGCGCCCGAGGCCTACTATCGCCACCCCGCGATTGACGCCCTCAACAACGTGGCCTTCATCCAAAACTGGCGCATCACCGCCCAGGCCGATGCCGAGCATCCACAGATCACCCGCCGGGATTTTTTCTCACCTTACGTGCGCCCGCCCCACATCACCCTGCAAGTCGACCGGCTCAAACTCGAACTCAAAGAGCATCTCTACGCGTTCGCGCGCGACTTTGATCTGGAGCTGCTCATCGTCGAAAATGCGCTGACCATCCCGCTCAACCTGCCGCTCGGTCTGGCGCTGACCGAGTTCATCGCCGAGACCGGCATCCCCGTCATCGCCCATCATCACGATTTTTACTGGGAGCGACAACGCTTCGCCGTCAACTGCGTGCCGGATTACATCGCCGCCGCTTTCCCGCCGGCACTGCCTTCGCTGCGCCACGTCGTCATCAACACCCTGCAGGCCAATCAACTAGCGTGGCGCGTCGGCGTCTACTCACGCGTCATCCCCAACGTCATGGATTTTGATCACCTACCCGGGCCGCCGGACGATTACGCGCGCGGGGCGCGAGCTGCGTTGGGTCTGGAAGCGGATGAGTATTTCTTCCTTCAGCCGACGCGCATCATTCAGCGCAAAGGGATCGAGCACGCCATTGAATTGACGAAGCGGCTGGGGTTGAAAGCCAAGCTGGTGATTTCGCACGCCTCCGGGGATGAAGGCTCGAGTTACGAGCAACGCGTGCGCGAGTTCGCCCAATTGCTGGATGTGAACGTGCGCTTCGAGGCCGACCTCGTCGGCGACACGCGTGGCGTCACCCCCGATGGCCGGCGGATTTATACATTGGGCGACATCTACCCGCAGGCCGACCTGGTGACGTATCCGTCCAACATCGAAGGTTTCGGCAACGCATTTCTGGAAGCCGTCTATTACAAACGCCCCCTCGTGGTGAACAACTATTCAATTTACGAGGTGGATATCAAGCCCAAGGGTTTTCGGGTGGTGGAGTTCGATGGCTTCATCAGCCAGGCTACTTTGCAGGAAACGCGACACCTGCTGGAGCACGCGGCCACGGTGCAGGAATGGGCGGAGCACAACTATCAACTGGCGCGGCGCTATTTCTCCTTCAGCGTACTCGAACGCCGCTTGCAGGCTTTGCTCGGCGATTGCTTTGGCTACACCGATTAAGGCCAAGCTACCCTTATAGTCCACCGTCCGGTTGCCAAAGTGGATGTAACATGGAATAAACTATTGAAGTTGGGAAAAATCTTGACCCGGCGTCAGCGGATGTTCAACGGATCAACGGATAGCGCGCGGCCAATCCGTTGATCCGTTGCCTATTCGTTGACGCCGCGGCTTGAACCGCCCTTAACTCGCCTCGGATACTATGCAAGTCAGTCTCATTCACTATAGCGCGCCGCCCATCGTGGGCGGCGTGGAAAGCGTGTTGGCCCATCAGGCGCGATTGCTGGCCGATGATGGCCATACCGTTCGCATCATCGCCGCGCGCGGAGCGCAGACCGATGAACGCGTCCGTTTCATCGCCCTGCCGCTGGCGGACTCGCAGCACCCGCGCCTGATCGCACTCAAAAGGGAGTTGGACGCCGGGCGTGTGCCGCCCGAATTTGGAGAGACCGTGGCGCAGATCGAAACCGAACTACACGCGGCGCTGAGCAAGAGCGACATCGTGATCGCGCACAACGTCTGCTCGCTCAACAAGAACCTCGCGCTCACGGCGGCGCTGCATACTTTGTCGCAACGACCCGGTGCGCCGCGCTTCATTTTGTGGCATCACGACCTGGCGTGGACGACGCCGCGCTATCGGCCCGAATTGCACGCGGGATATCCGTGGGATTTGCTCCGCAGCGCGTGGCCCAACGTCACACAGGTCGCTATCTCCGAACTGCGCCGCCGCGAACTGGCCGAGTTGATGGGCATTCCGATGAAGTCGATCCACGTGGTTCCCAATGGCATCGAGTTGGCGCACTTTCACAAGCTCGAACCACAGACTCAAACGCTGGTGGCTCAAATGCAACTATCACAGGCCGCACCGATTTTGTTGCTACCCGTGCGTATCACGCCACGCAAAAACATCGAGCTGGCGCTCCGTGTCCTGGCTGCCCTCACCCCCCGGCCCCCTCTCCCAGGTGGAGAGGGGGAGAGGCAGCGCCTCCCCACTCCCATTGGGAGAGGGGCGGGGGGTGGGGGCGGCCCCGCGCTCATCGTCACCGGCCCAATCGGCCCACACAACGCCAACAACCACCATTACTTCGCCCAACTCAAAGCCCTGCGCGCCGAATTGCAACTCGAAGACGCAGCACACTTTCTGGCTGAGCTGAGCGACGGCTACTTGCCCGACGCCGTCATCGCCGATTTCTACCGGCTGGCCGACGCGCTTTTTCTGCCCAGCCGCGAAGAGGGTTTCGGCCTGCCGGTACTTGAGGCGGCTTTGAGTCGTATGCCGGTGTTCTGCGCCGACCTCCCGCCGTTGCGCGATTTGGCGGGCGAGGCGGCCGTGTACTTCTCGCCGGACGCCGACCCGGCGCAAGTGGCCGACTCCGTCGCGGCCCGCCTCCAATCGGATGAAGCCTTCCAACTTTCTGCCCGCGTGCGCGGCACGTTCACGTGGGAGGCCGTTTATCGCCGGCACCTCGCGCCGTTGCTCAACTCAGGGAGAACGCAATGAGCAAACGCACCTTCTTCCCCTCCTTACGCCGCGTGCTCGTGCCGGTGATTCACGGCTGCGAGGGCACGGCCGCGCTGGAGGCGGCGCGCGCGCTCGCGCCGGAAGTAATCGCCATCGGAATGGTCTGCCTGCCGCCCGAAGAGTCGCTCAGCTCGGGCGCACAGAAAGCGCGGGCCGTGCGCGCGCGACTGCAAAAGCTCAACGGCACGGGATGGCGCAGCCGCGCGCGGGTGCTGGTCTCACATCAACCGTGGGCGGAATTGCAAAAGGTCATCGAAGCCGAAGACCCGGATGTGCTGCTGCTGCAATGGCCCGAACACATCACCAGCCTGGGCCTGTCCGCGCCCGAAATGCTCATGCATCCACCCTGCGATGTGGCCCTCATCCGCGGCCCATTTCCGGCTGCGCTCAAGCGCGTGCTGGTTCCGGTGCGTGGCGGCCCGCATGCCGAACTCGCCGTCCGCATCGGCCTCAACCTCGGCGCAGCCCAGTTGACCACCCTGCATGTGCAACTCAGCGGCGACATCAGTTCCAATGCGCCCTACAAAGGGCTGGAGCGTGTGCTGGCGCGGATGCCTGAAGTGCAGAAGCGCACGGTCGTCACCGACGATGCCGCGCGCACCATCCTCGAGGAAGCCGGGCAGTTCGATCTCATCGTCCTGGGGGCGACGGCTCGCCCGCTGCAAAGCACCGTCTCGCTTGGCCCGGTGGCCGACCGCGCGCTGAACGAGGCGCCCGGCGCGGTGATGGTGGTGAAGACGCGCCGCCCCATGCCCGAAGCCGTCACCGATGAGACCATCGGCGCGCAGGCCATCTCCATCCTCGTGGATAAATGGTTCGCCGAGAACACCTTTCATGCGGATGAGTTTGCCGACCTGCGCCAGTTGGTGGCCTTGAAAGAAGCCCAGCGGCTGACCATCAGCCTGGCGCTCCCGGCATTGAACGAGGAAGAGACCGTCGGCAAAGTGATCCGCACGGTGAAGCGCGCGCTGATGGAGAAAGTGCCGCTGCTCGATGAGATCGTGCTGATTGACTCGGACTCGACCGACCGCACGCGCGCCATCGCCCAGCGGCTGGGCGTGCCGGTGTACGTGCATCAACACTTGCTGCCCGAACTGGGCGCGCGCACGGGCAAAGGCGAGGCGCTATGGAAGAGTTTGCTGGTCACGCGCGGCGACCTCATCGCATGGATCGACACCGACATCGTCAACATCGACCCGCGCTTCGTCTATGGCGTCATCGGCCCGCTGTTGCAGAACCCGCGCATACAGTTCGTCAAAGGCTTCTATCGCCGCCCGTTGCGCGTGGGCGATAAGGTGCAGGCCGGCGGCGGAGGCCGTGTCACCGAGCTGACTGCCCGCCCGTTGCTCAATCTCTTTTACCCCGAACTCTCCGGTGTAGTGCAGCCGCTCTCCGGCGAGTATGGGGGGCGTCGCAGCGCACTCGAACGTTGCCCGTTCTTCTCCGGCTACGGCGTGGAGATCGGGTTATTGATCGACATCTTCGAGCAGTACGGGCTGGCCGGGCTGGCGCAGGTGGATTTGCAGGAGCGCGTGCATCACAACCAAACGCTCGAGGCGCTGAGCAAGATGTCGTTCGCAATTATCCAGGCAGTGATGCGCAAACTCGAACGCCACTACGAGCGCGCCTTCGTCGCCGATGTGACCAAAACCATGAAGATGATCAGGCACGAGGCCGGCGGCGATTATTTGGATGTGGAGGAGATTGCCGAGCGCGAGCGCCCACCGATGATTGATGTAGCGGCGTACCGCGAGCGGCAAACCTAAGCCACGAATGAACACGAATTATTCGCGCTAATTCGTGTTCATTCGTGGCCCAACTCTTCGAAGCCGTCAGCCAACGCATCACTTCCCCGTCTCAATAGACGTTTCCCCTCATTACACGGTATCATCGCCGCACGCCGTAGAGAAGGCCGGTGGCCCGTCTCCGGTCTGCAAAAGGACGCGCCCATGTTCCCCATTGGAGATGACAACAGCGACCGGCGCATCACGCCCTTCATCAACTTGGCCCTCATCGCCCTCAACGTGCTGGTATTCGTGGTCTTTCAGGGCTTGGGCGAGAACGCGCGCTTCACCTACGCTTTCAGCACCGTGCCACAGGAAATCGTGACCGGGCAGGACGTCGTCACACGCGATCAAACCGTCAATTACGGCGGGCAACTCTACACCGTCCCCGGCCTGCAGCCCACGCCTATCTCGGTCTACATCACCCTGCTCACGTCGATGTTCATGCACGGCGGCCTGGCGCACATCGGCGGCAACATGCTCTTTTTGTGGATCTTCGGCGACAACATCGAAGACTATCTCGGGCATGTGCGCTATACGATCTTCTATCTCACCACCGGTCTGCTCGCCTCCCTCGCCCACGTCGCTAGCACGTTCCTCCTCGGGCAAGACCCGCTCGTCCCCAGCCTCGGCGCGTCGGGCGCGATTTCGGGCGTGATGGGCGGCTATCTGCTGCTGTTCCCGCAGCGCCGCGTCACGGTCTTTTTGTTGCGCTTCCTCACACAGGTGCCGGCGATTGTGGCCGTGGGCTTGTGGTTTGTCTTTCAACTTATCAGCGGCCTCGGGCTGTTAGGCGGCGGGGATGATGGGGTGGCGTACGCCGCGCACATTGGCGGCTTCATTGCCGGGCTGGTGCTGGTGAAATTTTTCGCCCTTGGCCTGCCGCCGCGCCAGCCGCGTCTGATCGATCCATACCGTTAATCGGGCGGCGGGCCGTATCGCTACCGGTGAGGGCGCTTCAATTTGATGACAGACCAGCGCACACGGATGATACGGATTGGACGGATTTCACGGAAGAAGCAACACTGTTATATCCGTTTCATTCCGAGAAATCCGTGTAACTCTTTCCACTCCATTGAACCGAACCGCTGAAATTTACAACCGCCTCACGCAGGGAACATGCCATCCACAAGGGGAAGCGCTGGCCTTCGATGCCACCGGCGACCCGCGCGCCCTCAGCCGCTACCTCCCCATCACCCACTTTCTTGCCGACGACCGCCCCGGCTTCGATCAACTTCTGCGTGAACTTGCCCACCATCCGAACTTTGACCTGCGTCTCTTTGGCGATGCGCGCGCCGACCTCACCGCGCAGTTGCCGGACAGCGCGCGTTATCTTGTCGCCGGGCACATCACCGAAACCTTTTTCTATCGCCGCGACATCCTCGAAAAATTCTTTGCTGCGCCACGCCACTTTCATTTGTACACGACGGCACGCGCGTATCAACACGATGGTGGAAATGCGGGCGGGCAATATCACAGCGATCGTGAAGCTGTGCAACTCGTGTTGTCGCGCTTGTTCGAAGGCTTCAATGGCCCAACGCCGGGCGTCGCGCCATTCCTGCACGAGTTCGGTCACATGCTCGACTTCTTCGACCTAGCGACGGGGACGATGCGGCGGAGCAGCGATGGATTTCTGCCCGGTCTGCGCCCGAGCGATGGTGCGATCTTCTCAGCCCGCGCGCGTGAAGGGTTCATCGAAGGCAAGCGGCTCGAACTGCATCGCTATCGCATCCGCTACACTCGCCTCGAAACGCTGGGTGCTTCGCCGCTACCCATCGGCCATCCATACGTATTTCAAAACGACGCCGAATTCTGCGCCGGTTATTTTGAGATGTTCTTTCGCAATCCCCACCACATGGCCGAACAAAACGCCGACCTGTTCAATGCCTACGTGGAGTTGTTCGGCTACGATACGCGCTGGGGCTGGGAAACCGATTTTGATTTCTACATCAACGCCAATCGCGAGTTCTATCTTTCCGGCCAACAGCCGTGGCCACCGGGCCTCACCATACCGGGGATTTAGCCACGAATTTCACGAATGACACGAATTGTTTTTTTGTGAAATTCGTGGCTGGCGCTTTCAAGGAGAAAGAATGAAGCCTGCCGATCTCGCCGTGTATCTCAACGGCCTCATCCAGCACCAACTCAAAATCAGCGCCATGATCTGGGGGCCGCCGGGCATCGGCAAGTCGAGCATCGTGGCGCAAACCGCCGCCGCGCACGGTCTAGGATTCATCGACCTGCGCCTCTCGCAGCTCGCGCCCACCGATCTGCGTGGCCTGCCAGTGGCGAAGAACGGCGCCTCGCGCTGGTATCCGCCGGAGTTCCTGCCGCGCAAAGGCAAGGGGATTTTGTTCCTCGATGAGATCAACCTCGCGCCGCCGGCGATGCAGGGCATGGCGCAACAACTCATCCTTGACCGGCGCGTGGGCAGCTACAGCGTACCAAAGGGCTGGTACATCTGGGCGGCGGGCAACCGTAAAGAAGACCGCGCCTCGGTGTTCGATATGCCCGCGCCGCTCGCAAATCGTTTTCTGCATCTCGAAGTCGACGCCGACCTCGAAAGCTTCAAATCTTACGCGCTTGCGAACGGCTTTCACGAACACATCGTCGCTTTCCTCGCCTTTCGCCCCACCCTGCTGCACAAGCTCGACCCGCAGCAACCGGCCTGGCCTTCGCCGCGCAGTTGGGAGATGGCGAGCCGCTTGTATACCGCCGGGCTTGATCTGACTCCGGCCATTGGCGCGGGCGCAGCGGCCGAATTCACCGCTTACCTGTCTGTGTATCGCCACCTGCCCGACCTCGGGCGCATCCTCCGCGGCGCGGGCGACGACGTGGACTTTCCCGAGGAGCCTTCGGCGCGCTACGCCGTCACCATCGGACTCACCACCCGCGCGATAGAGGCGCAGTCTGCCTATCACGCCTTTCGTTGGTTGGCGGCCAAAGCAGCGCCGGAGTGGGTGCAATTGTGCGCGGCGGATTTGTTCCGGCTGCTGCGACTGAGCGACCAGTTCGACGCGCTGGCCGCGCTGATTGCGGAGGATGAAGCGTTGCAACGTTATCTTGAGAATTATCAAAAGATGCTCGACGCAGGCGAGGCCGCGCACCCGATGGAGGCCGACTCTTTTCTGCGGGCGGTGGCCGCTGGCGAGCGCGTTACGGCGTTAAGCTAACCGCGAAGACGCGAAGCGCGCAAAGTATTTCGTCAAGTTTTCTTGGCGTTCTTTGCGGCTTCGCGGTTGAATAGAAATGAAACTCGATACAGAGACTCAGCAACTGGTAAGCGCCTCGCTCGTGCGGATGAATGCCCGCAGCCCGTTCTTCGCCGCGCTGGCCCTGTTCGCGCGCTTTGAGGCCAGCCAGACGATTACCACCGCCTGCACCGACGGGCGCGACATCTTCATCAACCCGGGATTTTTTGGCAAGCTGACCGGCGCCGAACAGGATGGTCTGCTTGCCCACGAAGTGCTGCACGCCGCGCTGCTGCACGTCTCGCGCCGACAACAACGCGACCCCAAATTGTGGAACATCGCCGCCGACATCGTTATCAACGGCATGCTGGCGAAGGACGGCTACGCGTTGCCGCAGGGCGGCTTGCGCGATGAGCAGTTGGAGCGCCTCAGCGCCGAGGAAGTGTACGACCTCATACTCCAAAATGCGCAGAAGATTGAATTGCCGTTGAGCGCAGCGGACTTAATCGGTGAGCGTCCGGCGGATGCTTCCGAGGGCGACCGGCCGGGCGAGCAAAGCGCCGAAGCAATGAAAAAGTATTGGGAACAAGCCCAGCAGCAAGCACAAGTCGGCATGGAGGCTACCGTTCACGGTGAATTGCCCCAGCACCTTACGCGCGAGTTCGGCGCGCTCACG
>JBQTJD010000718.1:0-2157 GCA_052387475.1 Anaerolineales bacterium
CGACCTTCATGAGCTCATACACGCACGAAGCCTTGCATGCGGCTAAGTCCAAATGTCCCGAACTCCTGCTCGCGCCTGAGCGCCTGCCCGACGACGCACCGCCGGATCCGCCGGAGGCCGTGCGGCAAGCCAAGTCTTTCCCCGCGCCCGTGCTCCAACATCAATACACAGTTCTGACGACGGAGGTCGTCCACGCTCTGCACGAAAACGAGGTGGCTGTCTGGTCGTGGTCAACGACGGATGAAGCCAGCCTAGTGTTCAGTGTCGAGGTTGGTGCGGATGCGGTGATGGGGGATGACGTGAGGTTGATGCTGGAGGTGCTCAACCAGATGCGGCCCGTTTAGGAAACGCAGAGTCGAAATGCAGATCACACATATCCAGGTTCACAAGGTCAACCTCCCCTTTGTCACCGGCTACGCGTCGGGCGTAAACTTCGGCGGGACCAAGGGGATCATCGAGGTTTACACGGACGAAGGGATCGTAGGGTTGGGCGAAGTTTCCACCATTGAACAGGCCGACCTTGTGGAGCGCGAGTTTGCGCCCCGCCTCAAAGGCGTTGATCCGTTCAACATTGATGACTGTGGTCGCCGGTGCCTCCCGGAAATCCGCACCCTGCTGAACACGCACGACGCTGGATTGGTCAAGGCGTTTGGCGGCCTGGAAACGGCGTTGTGGGATATCAAAGGCAAGGCGCTGAATCTGCCGATCTATACCCTGCTCGGCGGGCCGGTGCGGCGCGAGATCGGCTTCTCGGAATATTTCGCCTTGCGCGTGCCCAGCGCCTCCGAGCCGAGTGAGTCCACGCCGCTTGAGGTCGCCCGTTACTGCGCCCGAATGCGCGAACAACACGGCTCGACTTTGTTTGAGGGCAAAATGGGGGTGCTCGACTTGGATACTGAGATCACGATGGTGAAGGAAGTTCGCGCCGCCATCGGCCCCGACGCAACCCTGCGGCTGGACGCCAACAACTCGTGGCCGCTCAACACGGCGCGGAAGGCGCTGGCCCGGCTTGAGCCATACGACATCGCGAACATCGAAGACCCAGCCCCAACTTTTCACGACATGGCCAAACTTCGCCAGCACAGCGCGATCCCGTTTTCCAGCCACCGGCCGGACTTGCGGTTGGCGGTGGAACTCGGCGTGCCGGATACGTTTGTGTTGAACGTGATGGCGCTCGGCGGCCTGCGTGAGACGATGAAGTTCATCTCCGCGTGCGAGGTGATGGGCGTGGGCTTCTGGTTCTACAGCGGCGAGTCTGCGGTGGGCACAGCCGCGTATATGCAGTTGGCCGCCGCCATCCCGTACCTCTCCCAGGCCGGCCAATCGCTTTTGCGGTGGTACGCGGACGATGTAGTGGCCGAACTCATCCAGCCCAAAGCTAACGCGGTTCCAATCCCCGACGGGCCAGGGTTGGGCGTCAGGCTTGACCCACAGGCGCTGGAGCGGTGCAGGCAGAGATATGAACGCGACGGCGTCATCTCGCAACTCGGCCTGCCGGGCGAAACGCATTACCGGCAGTTCAGTCAGCAATAGGAGGCCTGCAGTGACCGTCGGCGCGATCTATCCCTCGGAGCGGCGAACCTATCACGACTCGCAGACGGGCCGCGCGGTGACGCAACTGACGGACTCGCCCGCCGAAGATTATCACCCGTACTTCTATAACCCTGCCGTTACGCCGGATGGCCGCTATCTGATTTTCTTCTCCGAGCGCACGGGGCTGAGTAATCTCTTTCGTTTAGAGCTTCGATCAGGCGAGATCGTTCAACTCACCGATACTCGTCCGGCGCGGGCCGAATACTGGCCGTTCACGGCCGCCGTGCGCGGGGTCGGGGCATGTCTGGCGGCCCTCGGCTCCGGCGGACGGGAGGCCTTCTATTTCGAAGGCACGGAGCTATGGGGCGTCGAGATCGAAAGCCTGCGCGCGCGGCGGTTGTTGACGTTGCCGAGTGATCGGCGGCCATCAATTTTGCACGCCGACTCGGAGGGGGCAACCCTGGTGTTCACCACCTGTGATGAAGCGCTATTTATGGAGCGCTCGCAACGGGCCTATGCCGGGGAACAATTCCCAGATGACCGTTTTTTTCAAGAGACGACCAGCACGATTATCCGCATTGACACAGCGACCGGACGCGCCGAAGAAATCCTGCGACAGGAGCG
>JBQTJD010000719.1:0-1937 GCA_052387475.1 Anaerolineales bacterium
CGATGCTCAACAGCCTGCTCGGCCCCGTGCTGGCGAGCGGCGTGTTGCCCGCCGCGCCGTGGTGGCCGGTGCTGGGCCTGCTCGTGTACACCCTCGGCTTCGGCGCATTGGCCGCGTGGAAGTTCCGCTGGGAATAGTCTTCAGCGCAAAGCCACAAGGATGCAAGGACGCAAAGAGAATCTTTGCGTCTTTGCGTTAAAGCCGTTTTGCGCGCAACGCTGTTATTACCTCACTAACCTTACACCCTCCGGCTTTCGTAGAAACAGCCGGCAGACTGTTATAATCTCGCCCGCCCCGTTACCGAAACTCAATCGCGAGATAACGTAGCATGACCAATTTCTACAACCTCACCCTGCTTGGCTTCGGCAACGTGGGCCGCGCGCTGGCAAAACTCTTGCACGAAAAACAAGCCGAACTGAGTGAAAAATATGGGATCGAGTATCGCGTCACCGGCATCGCCGCGCGCCGCCTGGGGTGGATGGTTGATCCGAACGGGCTGGACATTCCGGCGGTGCTCGCAGGCCAGGGGCCGGCCGGCACGCCCTGGGAGGCCGGCAACATCCGCGATTGGCTCGCGGCTGCCCGCGCCGACGTGCTGTTTGAAAACACCTCGATGAATCCGCAGACCGGCCAGCCCGCTATCGACTATCTCAAAGCCGGCCTCGAGCATGGTGCGCATATCATCACCGCCAACAAAGGGCCGGTGGTTCACGCTTATCACGAACTGAAGGCGCTGGCCCAGGCGAAGGGCAAACAGTTCCGGCACGAGGCCACGGTGATGGGCGGCACGCCCATTTTCTCGCTCTTTCGCGAGGCGTTGCCCGCTGCCAACCTCAAACGCTTCCGGGGCGTGCTCAACTCCACCACCAATCTCATCCTCACCGAAATGGAAAAGGGGCTAAGCTTCGATAACGCCGTGAAGAAGGCGCAAGACATCGGTGTGGCGGAAACCGACCCGAGCACCGATGTGGATGGCTGGGACGCGGCGGTGAAGGTCGCCGCGCTGGCGACGGTGTTGATGGATGTGCCGGTGACCCCGCAGACCATTGCGCCTGTCGGCATTCGCCACCTCAGCGGAGATATGGTGCGGGCGGCGCGCGCCGCGGGCAAGCCGTACAAGCTCGTCTGTCGCGCCGAGAAGTTGGATGGCAAGGTGATTGCCAGCGTGATACCCGAGCAAGTCGAGGCCGACGATGTGCTCGCGACCGTCACCGGCACAAGCTCCATCGTTGTGTTTGAGATGGACATGATTTACGGTCTGACGGTGAGCGAGATCGGCGGCGATGCGGTGACCACTGCGTACGGGCCGCTGGCGGACTTTATTTCTATTGCGCGCTCAAGATGAAGAACGTGAAACGTGATGCGTGAAACGTAATGCTTGCCGGGCAACGGCGCAACCTGTGGCCGAATGCCTGACATGACCGACACCCACGTTTCACGTTTTACGTTTCACGCAAACCATCATGACCTCCGCCCTCACCCCCATCCCGACCGCCTTCATCATCGGCGCCTCATCCGGCATCGGCGAGGCGTTGGCGCGCCGGCTGGCGGCGGAGGGCTATCGCGTGGCGCTTGTCGCGCGGCGCGGCGAACTGCTCGAAAAGCTGGCGAACGACCTCAACACAAAATACGGCCTGGGTTGCGCGCGCGTTTATCCGCACGACGTCACGCATTACGCCGAAGCGCCGGAACTTTTTCAGAGGATGCTGGCGGACTTCGGACGGGTGGATGTGATCGTGTATAACTCCGGCATTCTGCTGCCGGTGGAGTTGAGCGAGTACAATTTCGAAAAAGATCGGCAGATGCTGGAAGTGAATTTGCTCGGTGCGCTGGCGTGGCTCAACCCGGCGGCGCAAGTCTTTGAACAGATGGGCAGCGGACACATCGTCGGCATCTCGTCGGTAGCCGGTGACCGGGGACGGGTGCGTTCACCGGCG
>JBQTJD010000720.1:0-3348 GCA_052387475.1 Anaerolineales bacterium
GACGATTCGATATTCCGGTCCTGAGTACGCGCCGATGAGGCGGGTCGGCTCAACGATCAGCCCGGTCTCCTCACGCGTCTCGCGCACAACGGTTTCTGCGATGTTCTCACCCAGATCCATCATGCCTGCCGGTACGCTCCACATGCCGTTGTCGGCGCGGCGGATGAGCAGGAGATGACCGCGCTCATCGCGAATGAAAGCGCCTGCGCCCGGCGCGATCAACTCCGCCTGCCCAACGAGAGAGCGAAGCTGGAAACGGTGTGCCCCATCGGCGCTAGGCGGCGGGTGGCGTGGCGGTTCGAAGAACGCGGCCCCCCGTGTGGCAAAGAGATCACGCGCCATATCCGCATACCAGTGAGAGGTGGCGGGCAACGCCTGTGCTGGGAAGAAAGCTTGCCGCAGCGATTCGGCTCCATCGGCGCGCGGCTCCCCACCGACGAGGCGGCATTCGAATGCCGCCGTCCATTGCTGCACCTCATCCCCATTTGGATAACGCACATCATACTGCGGCCCAGTGTATACACCGACGAGCTTGACCGGCTCAACGTGCAGCCCGGTTTCCTCACGCGCCTCACGGATGCAGCACTCGGCCAAAGTCTCGCCCAGTTCGAGCACGCCGCCGGGCAAACCCCACCAGTCAAAATCGCCGCGCTGCTGAAAGAGCAACTGCCCGCGCGCATCGCGGATGAGGGCGGTGGCGTAACACACGATGACCTTGCGCGCGCCGACCCGCCCGCGCAGCTGTTCTAAATAGCTCACATCAACCCGCGCAGATGGGTGAGCAGCGGCACGAAGTCTTCGAGCGGGAAAAGATGATCGTACGCGGCTTTCGGGATGCGGCCATGCAATGGGCGGCGGGCGACGACGAGGACGCAATACTCAGCGGCATGCACATGCCGTAGTGCTTGCAGGCGACGCAAACCGCTACCGGGTGCGACGGAGTCAATCGGCTCGACGATGATGGTGCGCCCATCATCTTTGAGGGTGTCGAGCGTAAGACTTGGGATGTAGAGACGTAATTGTTCGGTGCCTAGTGGCAGATCAAAGTTGAGCGACCAGTGCGAGTGGCCAAAGTTCATCTCGAGGAGATATTCGCACAGCGCGGCCTCGGCGTTGCTGCGCACGAGGTGGCCGTTGGGCAGCGCCCAGCCGGGGCGACGATGCGGACTCATTGGGCGCTCCGCGTGTGCTGATGCCCGCTGACCGTCGCCAGCCATTCGACGAAGCGCGGGGCGACGGCGTTGAGCGCAAAGAAGCATTGCAACATGAAGGGCATGACGATTTCGCGCTGCTCCCGTTCGACGGCCCGCAAGATCGCCCGGGCCACTTGTTCCGGCTCAAGCGCGGGGATGAGGAGCCGGGCCAGCTTTGGCGCACGTTCAAGCGTGCCCGGATTGTGAGTGAAGTAGGGCGTGCGCACTTCGGCGGCGATGATGGAGGTGACGTGCAGGCCAGTTCGGTACAGATCGGTCCGCAACGCGTTGGTGAAAGTCTGCATCGCACCGCGCGCCCCCGCATACCCGCTCGCCCCCGGCCACGGAATGCGGGCGAGGGGGGAGTTGAGGTTGACGATGTGCCCGCTGCCGCGCGCCAGCATCGGCGGCAAAAAGGCTCGCGTGATAAAGAAGGCCGCAAAGTACGGGGCCGCCATCATTTCAATCGCCTCGTCGGGTTCAGTCTCTTCGGTGAACAACCAGCGGCCCGCACCGGCGCTGTTCACGATGATGTCGGGAGTGCCCAGTTCGGCAGTGATGCGGCGTGCGGTGAAGTCAACCGTGACGGGGTTAGCGGCATCGGCGGCGTACACGCGAGCCGTGCCGCCGCGTGCGGTGATGGCGTGTGCAACCGAGTCGAGCGCCGTCTGCGTGCGCGCGAGCAAGGCCACACACACGCCGCGGGCCGCCAGCGCCTGCGCCGTCGCCGCTCCGATCCCGCTCGACGCCCCCGTGATCAGCGCCACCTTCCCTCCAAGCTCCATGTGCGCTGAGTGTATGCGGGCGGTGTCACGGCGTCAAATGCTATCTATGGATTGCACAGAGAAGCACAAATTGCTCGCAGGCCCCGCGCAATTCGTCACTCCCGCGAAAGCGGGAGTCCAGTGTCCCCGGCAGGGATACCCGCTCTCCATTTGCATGGGGACAACCTTCGCGGGTATGACATTGCGAAGTGTATGGAACCGACATAACCCGTACGTGCCGCGAGTTACTCAAACTTCAGCTTTTCCAGCACGTCGGCCAGCGCGGCTTCAAAAACCCTATCCATCACTTCGTCCGGCGCGACGTACGGCCCGCCGCCGAAGACGCCGTCACCGTACAGCGCGCGGGTCTCCTCAGCGTTGAGCGGACGCGCCACCGGGGTGGGCAGCTTCACACCAGCGGGCAGGTCGGCGACGCGGCAGAAAGGGAAAGCCTCCAGCCAGTTGGCGTGATTGGGCACGAGACCGACCTCCGCCGCTGCGGTTTTCACCGAAGCCGCCGTCCACCACGAATACCAATCCACCTTCAGCCCCGGCAGTTGGTTGACGAGTTCGTTCAATACTTCGGTGGCCGGATGATTGCCGCCGTGCCCGTTGAGAAAGAGCAAACGCCGGAAGCCCTGCGCGTGTACCCAGCGCACCAGGTCTTCGATAATGGCGATAAAGGTTTGCGCGCGGATGCTGATCGTTCCGGGATAGCGCGCGAAGTACGGCGAGATGCCGAAGTTGAGCGGTGGGGCGATGGGGACGTTTGTCCGTTCGGAGGCCGCATCGGCGAGGGCGAGCGGGATCTTGATGTCGGTGAGCAAGCTGAGATAGCCGTGCTGCTCACACGCGCCGACGACGAACATCAATCGGTCATCGGTCTTGAGGTAGTTTTCCACATCCATCCAATTCCAGTCTTCAAAGCGCATGGGTCGTCTCCTGTGTGGCGGCATTGTACCGTGTGGTCATGGGCCGGCGTTGTCGATGCTATACTGCCGGCGCTCATTTGGAGGTCGCCATGAAATCACGTCTTGCGTCTCTGGCTTTGTCGCTGGTCATCGGCATGGGGGCAGCTTGCTTGATGTTGTGGGCGGTGGCCCCCCGCGTGGCGCAAGCCGATACGCTGGTCGTCGCGACCACGAACGACAGCGGCCCCGGCTCGTTGCGCGAGGCCATTCAAGCCGCCAACAGCGCCATCACGCAGGGCGACACGATCCGGTTCAGCATTCCCGGAGCGGGGCCGCACACAATCACGGTGAGCAACGCGCTGCCGGCCCTGACCGATCCGGGGACGACGATTGACGGTTACACGCAGCCCGGCGCAAGCGCGAACACGCTCGCCACGGGCAATGACGCGGTTTTAAAAATCCGGCTGGATGGTTTCGCCG
>JBQTJD010000721.1:0-5539 GCA_052387475.1 Anaerolineales bacterium
AACGATTCCATGCAGCCGACCAACACTCCACTGCGTTACGTGTTGGCGGCTGATGGCAAACGTTGCGTGCGTAACGTAAGTGAGTAAATGATGTCCGACTTCGAACAACTGCGTGACCAACTCGCCGCCCATCGCCAGCAACTCGACCAGCAACGGCGCGAGGCGCTGCTGGCGCGCGAAGCCGTGCGGCAAAGCGAACAGGCGCTCAAAGATTTCGCGCGCAGCGAGACCCCGCAGCGCGAGGGCGAGCGGGCTCGCTTGGAAAAGAAACTGCGCGGCGCGCAGGCGCGGGCCGGACAGATTGAGGAAGCACTCGCGGGCTTGCTCGCCGGTGAGGGTGAAAGGCTCAAAGCCTTCGAGACCTTCACCGACCCGCGCGAGCGGTTGCGACAATGGCCCGATGACTCGCCGATCCTGCTCCTCCCGTTGCGGCTGGAGACGCGCTTCAAGACCGATGCCGCCGGGCAACGGCAACTGTGGGTGCGCGTTTATCCGGATACGTGTTTGATTGACACCTTCGACGCCGCGCTCACCGAACAGGAAGTGACGAACGCGCAGGCCTTCTGGGCCGGCGTGTGGCGTGCGGGCGGGGATGAAGCTTTGGAGCGCGCGGCCTGGCGCGAACTCGTCGCTTCGCACGGCTCCGGGCGCGCGGGCTGGATCGTGCGCCGGTATCTTCCCTTGAATCCCAACGACAAACCGGTGAAGGATACCGCGACGGATGTATTGCTGATCATCGTTGCGCCCGCGCCACTGCCGCCGGCTGCTGCGACGTTTTGGGCGGCGATGTGGCGAGCGAACGGCGACGCTGCCGCGCAGCAAGCTGCGTTCGCTGCGCTGGAACAAGCTGTCGGTGCAGCGCAGGCGCAGGAGATCGCTGAGCGCACCCGGCCCGTCAACTTCGACGATGAGCCGGCTGAGCCGCACACGCGCAGCGATGTTCAAGTGAAAGTGGCGGTCTTGCAATTGACTCCGCTGGAGGATTTGCAAACGCGCCGCGCCTCGTGGTCAAGCGCGCCGCGCGTCGAACTTCTGCCGGAGCGCTTTGTGCTTGTGGGCTACTCGCGCAGCGGGCCGCCGCTGACCGTGCTCGGCAACCTCATCCGCACACCGCTCGCCGCCGGGCCGGACCCGAACGCGCCGCCTAACTTACAACTCAAACCGGTGGATGACACGCTGCAAATCCCCGAGGCTCTGGCGTGGATGTTTGACTTCGACAAGGCGCTGGCAGCCGGCATGGCCTTCCGCATCAATTTGACGGCGGAGCAAGCGACCAACGGCTTCGAGCGGCTCATCGTGCTCGGCGTGCGGCTGGGCGACTCGGCGGAGGCGGGCCGGGGTAACTTCGAGCAATTGCTCGAACATCATCTGCACAGCCGGGCGGGATTGGAGATCGTGCCGCAGGGCACGCCGACGAACAACACCGAGAAGGGCGGGGCGGGCTACTCGTTCCGCGACGACTCCGATACGACCTTCGACGTTTTTTTCCGCGACACACCGCAATACACAATCGAAAGCGATCCGCTGCTCCGTCGCGATGGGCAGTGGCTGGCCGAATTGCTCGGTCTGCGGCACGACCTCGCGCAGCGCATCCCCAACGCCGGCGGGCGTGACCAAAGCGAGGCGCGCGCGATGCAGATCGCGCTGTGGCCCGGTACGCTGGGTTATATGATGAAGTCGCTGCTCTCGCCGATCTTCGCCGAGCAAGACGTGGCGCGGACGCGAAACTTCTTCACGCGCTACGTCAGTGGGCGCGGCCCGCTGCCGGCGTTGCGTATCGGCGATCAGCCGTACGGCATCTTGCCGACAACGGCCTTTGATCGAATCAATTGGTTCAGCCAAGGTGAGCGAGTCAACTATCCCGCACAGCTCTATCAAATTCTCAAGCGCATTGACGACGACTGGAAGCCGCTCGTCGAAAAGATCAGTTACATCGGCAAGGGCCTTCGGCCGGGCGGCGACCCGCATCAGACTCTGCTCGACGTGCTCGGACTGCATCCCAACTCGGTCGAATACTATCCGCTGCAGGCCGAGAGCGTGGCGCACAAATTCTACGAGCTGGCCTTCCTCAATTATTCGGTCGCATTGAATTTTCTTGGCCTGTTTCCCGCCATCATCCCGCTGACGCTGCTGCGCGAGTTCGGTTACACGGGCGATCAGGTTCCTGATCTGCTCAACCAGGTTTACAAAGCGCGGCAGACCCCGCTCGACGGGCCGTTGATCGATGACCGCCCGCTCTCGGAGCGCGACCCCATTCGCAAGTACGCGGGCGAGCGCAACTACATCGAATGGCTGGTCGAGGCGGCGCGCACGAGCCTCGAGGCGCTTCAGCGCGAACAGGGCTTTGATGGAAATAAGAAGCCGGCGGCGCTGTTGTATTTGCTGCTGCGCCATGCACTGCAATTGAGTTTTCGCGAGACGGGGCTGCGGTTGCAGGCGGAGGCGGGCGTGGAGGTGGATGCAGCGGCGGCGCGCGAGCCAGCCTTCGTGCATGTGCGCGAGGTGCAGGGCAGCGAGAGCGGCTACGCTTTGCTCTTCCGCGCCGACGAACGCGTCACCGGGCGTACCGATGTGCGCCTCGGCGACTACATCGCCCGCAACCTGCGCCTGGTCAACCCGGACTTGCGCGAGCAGATCGAGGCATTGGAACGGCTGAGCCGCGTGCCCACCGCGCGGTTGGAGCGCGTCTTCGCCGAGCACATTGATTGTTGCAGCTACCGGCTGGACTCGTGGAAGATGGGATTGCTGGCGTGGCAACTGGAAGCGATGCGCGAACAGCGACAGGAGTCGTCAGGCCTATTCCTCGGCGCGTACGGCTGGCTGGAGCCGGTTCAGCCCGAAGGCAAGACGCTCACACCGGTGACGCTGCCGGACGACCTCGCGCAAGAGATCAATCGTCATGATAAGACTCCACTCATGCGCGACGACACCAACCTCGGCCTGATCCATGCGCCGTCCATCAATCACGCGACTACGGCGGCGGTGCTGCGCAACGGCTACGTGGCAAACGATGGGCGGCTGGCGGTGAATCTCTCCTCGCGGCGCGTGCGGCTGGCGCTCGAAATCCTCGAGGGGATGCGTAACGGCCAGTCGCTCGGCGCGCTGCTCGGCTACCAGTTCGAGCGCCACGTGCACGATCACGGGCCATTGCAAGTGCGCGACCTGATCTACCACCTACGGCGCGCCTTTCCGCTGGCCGCGAATCAAATCGCCAAGACCAACACCGAGACCGGCGCGGCGCAAGAATCCATCGCCGCGATGAATGTCGTGGATGGCCGCAAGCTCATTGAGCAGATCGAGCGAGTAAACGTCGCAGCCTATCCCTTCGGTGTGGAAACGCTGCCGCGCCGGACGGAGGCGCAAGAAACGGCCCTCACCAATGCCGCCGCCCACATCCGCGACATCAACGACGCCGTTGCTGACCTCGTGCTGGCCGAGGGCGTGCATCAAGCCGTGCTCGGCAACTATGACCGCTCGGCGGGCACGCTGGATGCGTTTGCCAAAGGCCTCTATCCGCCCGAGCCGGAAGTCATCCGCACTCCGCGCAGCGGCATCGCGCTGACGCTGCGGACGGCCATTCACTTTTCGCCCACACCTTTGAATCCTCTGCCCGCCATCCCGCTCACCCCTCTTGCGGTCGCGGAGTCGTCGGTGAATGCGTGGCTCAAGGATCGGCTGCCCGCGCCGGCGGAGGTGGGCTGCAACGTCACCTTCACCGATTCCGTGACGGACACGGAGCAGACGACCTTCATCAGTCAGGAGCAGCTTGGACTGCACCCCATCGATCTGCTCTATCGCGCGGAGGCGGAGACCGGGCAGGCGCTGGGCGATCTGGATGATGCGATCTTGCGGTTCGTGCAAGCCAATCACACGCCACGGCACGATCACGAGATTCGCATTCGGCACACCGAGCGCGTGACAAACCGGGTGACAGTGTTTGAGTTGCAGGCGCTGCTGCGGAGTCTGCGCTCGCTGGTCGTCGCGGCGCGTCCGTTGCAGCCGGCGGATTTGATGCGCGCGAATGACTCGCTGCGGGATGAGCAAACCGCCGTCACGTTGCCGAAGTCTCGCATTGAAGCGCCGCGCGACGACCTGCGGGACACGCTTCTCCCCGCGCTTGATGCTGTCGCGACGATGCTGGGCAACGCCGGGATTACGATTGACGTTGCTCTCTCTCAATTCGCCGTCACGGTGGGACGCTTCGCGGCATATCGGCTGCCGCAGACCGGCACGGGCTTTGTGTTTGAATGGCGCGCGGCAACTTACGCGGCGCTGACGGCAAAGGTGACAAAGCGCCTCAAGACATGGCAGGGATGTCTCGCCCGCTACGACGCCCTCATCGCCGAGTACGACGCGCTGCCCGCCGCGACGCCCGAAGCCGAGCGCATCAACCAATTGCAGGCGGCTGAGATTTTGATCAGCACGCAACTCACCTCGCCCACGCCCGCCAGCGCCGTGTACCGCCCCGCGCTCGATGCGAAGCGAACGGCGTTTGTGAACAAGCGCAACGCGTTGCAGCAACTCGTAGATGGCCCGCGCGACACCCTCACCCAACTGCTCGCCGATGCGGGCGATATCATCGCGGCGCAGTTGCCGCTCACCGATTTTGACCCCGACCCGTTTGACTTCGCCGACGACGAGCAGGAGGTCGCGCGCTTCCGCGAGCAGTTGACGGGCGCGGTGCAACGATTGAAGGACGACACGCTTAAACGCATCGCGCGCGTGGAGGTGCTGCTCACGCAGCACGACACCGCCGGCGCAACCGACAAGGTGAATCTCTTACAAGAAGCGGCCAAGGTATTGTTCGGCGATGATTTTCAAATGATCCCGCACATTTCCTTGCCAGCAACCGCCGCCGACGAGCTGGCGAACGCGTGGGCGCACAGCGCCTCCGGCGACCTCACCCGCTACCTCACGGATACGGCGGGCCGCGACTTTCCGGTGGATGACTGGCTGCACGGCGTGGCCCGCGTGCGCGACAAGATGCGGCAATGGGAGAACGCGATTCTATTGGGCGACGCGCTGCCCGGCGCGAACGCGCCCGAACTCACGCCGCTCCAGTTGCCGTATCAACCGGGCGAGCCGTGGCTGGCAATGGAGTGGCCTGTAGGCCACTCCATTGCTGGTGATCGGCTGCTGTACAACGGCCACTTCGCCGAGCCGTTCGATAAGACGAAGCCCGTGTGCGGCTTGCTGGTGGATGAGTGGACTGAAGTGATCCCCGGCACCGAGGAGACGACGGGGATCACCTTCCACTATGACCGCCCCAACAGCGAACCACCGCAGACGTGGCTTTTGGCGCTACCCGCAGTACGGGATGGGAGCTGGTCATGGGATGAGCTGCTTGCGGCAGTGAATGATACGCTGGACTCGGCCAAGCGCCGCGCGTTGGAGCCGGTGCACCTCGACAACACGGCGTACAGTTGGTTTTTGCCCGCCACTGTATCGGCATATACGTTCCCGGAGATTTCGATCTCCAACAACTTGCTGCGCAACGCACAGATTTATGGCCGGCTCGCAAAGGAGTGAGTGGTGTTGA
>JBQTJD010000722.1:0-3289 GCA_052387475.1 Anaerolineales bacterium
AGGAAAGGCGCGGCCTTGGCTCGAACAACTGGGTAATCGGCGGAGAGCGCACCGAGTCAGGCCAGCCGTTGCTCGCCAACGACCCGCACCTCAGCATTCAACTCCCCGCCATCTGGTATCTCATCGGCTTGCACTGCCGCACCATCACACCTGATTGCCCCTACGATGTAGCCGGCTATTCGCTGGCCGGCGACCCCGGCATCATCATCGGCCACAATGCCCGCATCGCGTGGGGGCTCACCAATGTCAACCCCGATGTGCAAGACCTGTTCATCGAGAAGCTCAATCCCGCCAACCCGAATCAATACGAAGTCAACGGGCAATGGGTGGATATGGTGCTGGTGAAGGAGACGATCAACGTCCTCAACGGCGAGCCGGTGGAGGTGACTGTGCGCTACACGCGCAACGGGCCGATCCTCGACGATGTGTACGACGCCGGCGACTTGCTCGACAATGGCGTGACGACGAACGGCGTGACGTTGAGCCGCAGCTATGCGATGGCCTTGCGATGGACGGCGCTTGAGCCGGGACAGATTTTCCGCGCCGTGGTGCATCTCAATCGTGCCGGCAACTGGCAGGAGTTTCGCGACGCGCTGCGCGATTGGACGGTGCCGTCGCAGAATTTTGTATATGCCGATGTGGACGGCAACATCGGCTACCAGATGCCGAGCAACGTGCCGATCCGCCGCAACGGCGATGGCGTGACGCCCGCGCCCGGCTGGACGGATGAGTATCAATGGGCGGGTTACATCCCCTTTGACGAACTGCCCTTCGCCTTCAACCCGCCGCTGGGCTACGTCGCCACGGCCAATCAGCCCGTCGTCGGGCCGGAGTATCCGCACCTCATCACCGCCACCGGCTTCGACATGGGCTATCGCGGCGAACGCATCAACGAGATGATTGAAGCTGCGGGTCGGCTGACGTCGGAAGGCATCGCGCAGATTCAGGGCGATGATAAAAATCTCGGCGCGGTGGAGCTGTTGCCGGCGCTGTTGGCGTTGAGCTTTGACGAACCCGAGTTGGCCCGCGCGCAAGCCGAACTGCGCGAATGGGATTTTCAAATGCGGATGGACTCGCGGCCGGCAGCGATCTATGCCGCGTTTCAGTATGCTCTCACGCGCAACACTTTCAACGATGAGTTGCCCAAAAACCTTCCAGCCAGCGCGGGCGATGAAACGTGGGTGCGCTTCCGCAAGCTAGTGGCCGAGCCGAACAACGCCTGGTGGAACGATCAGCGCACTGAGCCGATTGAAACGCGCGATGACATTCTGCGACGCTCATTCGCCGAAGGCGTAGCGTATCTGCGCGAACGATTGGGGGATGAGTGGACGTGGGGGCGATTGCACACCTCGACGTTCAACAATCGCGTCTTCGGCAGCACGGCGTGGCCTGCCCCCATCCGCGCGCTGTTCAATCGCGGGCCATTCGCCACCGCGGGCGGCACGTCCATCGTGAATGCCACCGGCTACAACATCAATCGCGAGGATCCCTTTGCGGTGACGTCGGTGCCCTCGATGCGGGTGATCGTGGACTTCAGCGACTTCAATGCTACACGAGTCATCCATACCACCGGGCAATCGGGCCACCCGTATCACGCGCATTACATTGATTATGCCGACAAGTGGCGCAAGATCGAATACAACCTGCTGCCGTTCACGCGCGCCGCGGTGGAAGCCGCGCAGGCGGAGGCGTTGATGCTGAAGCCATGACCAACTGCCGTGGGAGGTGTTGCGCGGGAGACGCTGCCGCTTCGCTTAGGCCGGGCGTCTCTACGGTCGAGACGGGCCGACGGCCCGCCTCCCAACTGATAGCCTCCTTTATCACTCACCTGAGGCCGCTCACCGTGCGTAACGTCAGTTTATAATTTGATCGTTCATACTCTGACCGGAAAGGGCGCTATCTAACCTCAGCCGTCAAGACGCCCATGTCGCGCACATTCCGTATCGACATTCAGATCGAGGTCGCTGACCCGTTTTGGGTTCAAGTGCGCGAGGCCGTGTACCAACGCGCCCAACAGCGTGGGGTGGATGTGGTCACGCTGGATTTGGGGGACCCCTACACCTTTCCCGCTCACGAGCATTTGGGCCTGATGGAGGAATTGCTGGCGCAAGAGATTGACGCGGTGGTGTGCCTCGACTGGCCGGAGGCCCTCGCTCGCGCAGCGCTCCAACTCGGGATACCCATTATTCAGGTCGTCGAATCCGACCTGCGCCATCCTCTATTTGTTTCGCCCCTCGGCCTGTATGACATCGCCAAAGATATTGGTCTGTTCCTGGCTCAGCAACTGGCCGGCCGGGGCCGGGTGCTGGCCGTTGGCGCGCTGATGTATCACCTCGGCGAGGACGGCAAGAGCCGGGTAGCCGGATTAACCGACGCCCTGCGCCACTATCCAGAGATTGACCTGCGGCATGTCCCGAGTTTGTGGACCTACGAAAGCGCCTACGAGCAAATTCGGAACGCGGCTTGGTCACCGGGCGAGCACTTTGACGCCTTGTTTGGCCTGTCGGACTCGCTGGCGCTGGCCGGGCGCGATATTGGCCGCGAACTCGGCTTGCTCGACTCACGGTCTCTCATCGTCGGCATCAATGGCGACCCGTTGGCGCTGGCGGCGATTCTGGATGGCAGCATGACGGCCACCGTCCAAACCTCCGCCACCGATATCGCGGAGCAGGCCGTGGAGCTGGCCTGCCGGGCCGCTCAAAAACAACCACTCCCCACGCACTTCAGTTACAAGCCGCGCTTCGTCACTGCGCAGAATGTGAGCGAGGTTGCAGCTCAGAAACTGATTGACATCGCCAGTCTGCCCAGCCAGCTCATCGGCGATAACCACCGGCAGGCACAACAACGCCTCTCGCAACTTGAGACCAGCCTCAAGATCAATCACCACGTCGGCTCCGTGCTTGACCGCCGGCGCCTCTCGCGCGAAATCGCCAACCTCATCCGCATCAGTTACGGCTACGACATCGTCCAAACTTTTTTGTGGGATGCGGCTGCGAGCGAACTGATCTTCGAGGGGGCGGACAGCGAGAGGCGCATGCCGCTGGATGAAGCCGGGCTGCTGGCTGAGGCGCTGCATTTTAGCCGGCCCATCTTCGTCCCCGACACACGCCACAGCCACCGCTTCCCGCCTGACCCAGCCTGGCCCTCAACCCGCTCGCGTGTCATCGTCCCCATCCGTCTGGGCGAAACTATCCTCGGCCTGCTGAGTAGCTAACACTTTCGCCACGCCGGGGCGAGCGGGAATGGACTGAGCCGGAAAGTCAAATACGGCAGGGCTGAACTTTGACAA
>JBQTJD010000723.1:0-3837 GCA_052387475.1 Anaerolineales bacterium
AAAGACACAAACACAAAAGTTTGCGCTCTCTGAAGCACGAACTGGCCGGACAAAAGTTCGGAAGGGGGGTGCGATGTCTGACTACAAGAAGCATAGATTGTCGCGCATCCACTTCACAGCCGCATCGGTCGGTTCGCGCAACTGCCAGCGCCAATCATCGGGGAAGGAGCCGAAGCGAAAGATGAGGTCAAGGAGGAGGAGTACGACGACGATAAGCAGGGCGGTGAGGGGCGCGGCGAAACGTTCGAGCATCGGCTTGTCGAGGGTGGAGGCCGCTCGCCGCACGGGGGCCGTCGCCAATCGGGAGGCGGTCTCCCATGCTTTCACCAGCCGCGCTTCCCACATCGCCGGAATCCATTTCGGCACGACGCGCCGGCGCGGCGACTCATCCGAAAGATCAATCTGCCCCAGCGCCTCGCTCAATCGGTCGAGCACAATCGCCAGCAGCACAATCGCCAGCCCGGCCTCGAGCGCCTTGCCGACTTCGAGCCGTTGCAGCGATACGAGCACCTCGCGGCCCAGCCCGCCCGCGCCGATGAGGGCGGCGATGACGACCATGCTCAGCGCCATCATGATGGTTTGGTTGACGCCGGTGAGCACCGCGGGCAGCGCCAGCGGCAATTGCACTTTGAACAACAATTGTCGCGGCGTGCTGCCGAAAGCGCGTGCAGCCTCGATGGCCGAAGGCGACACTTGCCGCAGGCCCAGGTTGGTCAGCCGGATCATCGGCGGCACGGCGTAGATGAGGGTGGCGACGACGGCGGGCACACGCGCGATGCCGAAGAACAATAGCACCGGGATGAGGTAGACGAAGGTCGGCATGGTCTGCATGCCGTCGAGGATCGGGCGCAGCACGCGGTCGAAGCGGTCGCTGTACGCGCTGAGGATGCCGAGTGGCAGGCCGATGAGAATTGAGAGCGACACGGCCACCAGCATCAGCGCCAGCGTGCGCAGGCTTTGATCCCACAGCCCGAACAGCCCCATGACGAACAGGCTAACGGCGCAGACGACTGCAAGCCGGGGCCCGGAGAGCGTGTAACCGAGCAGCGCAAACACAGCGATGACGACCACCCACGGCGTGCCGAGCAATACGTTTTCGGCGGCGCGCAGGCCCCAATCAATAAACGCGCTCAGCGGGTCGAAGAAGAATTGAAAGACCGGCATCGTCTCGCGGTTGGCGACGATGCCCGCCTGCCATGCGTCAATCGGCGCACGCAGGCCGAGATTCCACTGCTGCGGGAACTCACGCATCTCGCCGGGGATGATGAGTGCCAGGGCCGCAAGGCCCACGACCACTAGCAGCGGCAGCCACCGGCGCAGCGACGGTTGGGCGAGGGGGATGGTTTGGGTCCGGGTGGTCATTAGTTCTTATGAGGAAACTTGATCACTTGGTGGCAAAGAAGTTTTCGTGTTAGCAATGATTTCCGACACCAAGTCCCTAGCCTTATCAACTGTTGCGAGATATGTGTCCAGCACTTCCAGAATCTCGCGCCTCGCCCGGTTAAACTGAGTTGTTAGTCGCGGCAATCTCGCTGCTGATTCACGCATTCCTCTAACGCTAGTTTGGCTAGAATTCATCGCAGATTCGAGTCCTTCAAGATTGGCTAATGCTTGAGCCAAAGCAGCAATATTCTTGTCCGACGACGAGAATTCAGGTGCAATTGCCAGCGCCTTACCGTATGCGTTGACAAAACTGTAAAGGTTGGCACTAAGTGCGGGCATGCCTGATCGCATTTTGTTTGCGAAGCCGGACAAAATATCAGCCGCTTGATTGGAAAATCTCTTCTGTGTTGCCAAATCTAAACTGCCGCTTTCACGATACTCTTTTTGCTCAATAGTGACTCTTTCGATCCCACTGCTCATTTCTTGCAACCCGCCGGTCAAAGCTGTCATTATCTCCACAAATTTTCGGGACTCGGCTTCAGCACGTTCCATTAACTCGATAATACCTTCGTCTTCTGGTACGTCGCCATTGACTGTTGGTATATATACTTTGCTCTGTGATGTCGCTGTGGCTGATTTCGCGGATTTAGAGAGATCTTCGAAGCCCCAAGACTTTTTCCATTCTCTGACTTGTTGGCTCAGGTGTATACGTAGGCGAGAAGCGAACTCATCTACCCCGGAGTATGTGGAATACAGTAAACCCTTGTCGTTGAGACTGTCGCGAAAGGACTTCACCTTTGCTAATTGTTCTATGTCGATATCGTCCGGAGACACTGGTAGCGTGTTGAAGTAAATCATTACACGCACTGTTTCAGGGCTGGCTTGCCAGCGTTTATAAGCTCTGTCAAATTCCTCTTCCGTACCCGATTCTGCGCGCGGTGTTGCGGTGCCAAATCGTGTCCACAGAATACCAATAAAAATATCGTAGTTGTCCTTAATTTGCTCATTGATTGCGGCTTGAGGGTCGGTTGAAATACTTGGAATGACATGGGTTTCCCACCTTACGAGTTCGAGCATGACCCCTAATTGATCTGGCCAAACGAGATTCAATTCCGCAATGACATCGTCCAGGAGCCTTTTTTCCTCCTTAATGTCGCTGGGCGAAGCGACAAATACTCGGAGAAGTGTTATGTCTCTTGGCATTATCTTACAGTCAGCTAATAAGAGCCCGCATCATCCCCACGCGATCCACGATGCCGGCCAGCGCGCCGTCGTTGTCGCGCACGCACACCGGGCCGTCGTGGTCGGTCAACATCGGCAAACACTCTTCGAGCTTGGCATCGGCGCGCACGGAGGGCTGGTCGTTGCCATCAAAGCCCGGCGGGCACGGTTGCATGATCGTCGCGGCGGTGAGGACCTTGGCGCGCGGCGCGTCCTTGGTGAAGGCGGAGACGTAGTCGTTCATCGGGTTGAGCACCAATTCTTCGGGCGTGCCGGTCTGAACGATCTCGCCGTTGCGCATGATGGCGATGTGGTCGCCGATCTTGAGCGCCTCGGCGAAATCGTGGGTGATGAAGACGCTGGTCTTGTGCAGCGTGGCTTGCAGCCGCAGCAACTCATCCTGCATCTCGCGGCGGATGAGGGGGTCGAGCGCGCTGAACGGCTCATCGAAGAGGATGATCTCAGGATCCACCGCCAACGCACGCGCCAGCCCGACGCGCTGCTGCATGCCGCCGGAGAGCTCCGCCGGCATGCGGTGCTCCCACCCGGCGAGGCCGACGAGCCGGATGAAGCGCCTCGCCTTCTCCTCGCGCTCGGCCTGTGGCACGCCACGGAGCTCGAGCCCGAAGGCGACGTTCGCGAGGACGGTCGCCCAGGGCATGAGCGCGACGTTCTGGAACACCATCGCGCGCTCCGGCCCCGGCCCGCGCACCGGCGTGCCGTCGATGAGGATCTCGCCCGCATCGGCCGGCAGGAGACCGCCGATCATCCGCAGCAGCGTCGTCTTGCCGCAGCCGGAGGGACCGAGGATGGTGAGGAACTCGTTGTCGTTGATGGTCAGGTTGATGTTCCGCAGGGCCTCGACGTCATCCTTGCCGTCCCTGCCCGGGAAGACCTTGCGCAGGCCGACGACCCTGATCATGCGCGCCTCACTCGCCGAGGCCTCCTGCGTGCGCCCAGGGCGCGACGCGGCGCTCGAACGCGCGCGCGAGCGCGATGAGCGCGAGCGCCTCGAGCACGACGATGACTACCGTGGCGTAAAGCAGGTCTGACTCGAAGAACCCGCGGTAGCGCAGGATGAGGTTGCCGATGCCGACGGACACCATCAGGAGCTCGACGATGACCATGCCGGTGATCGCCCGGCCGAGGCCGCTGCGCACGCCGGTCATGATCGCCGGGAGCGCGCCCGGAAGGAGGACGTGGCGCCCGATCTGGCGCTCCGCGGCGCCGAAG
>JBQTJD010000724.1:0-1756 GCA_052387475.1 Anaerolineales bacterium
CCGCCCATCGGCGTGTGGACGCAGGGTTACGCCGACAACGCGCCCAACCGCCTCATCCGCGCGGGCGAAGTGCTGCCGCGCGCCGCTGCCTGGCTGGAGTTGCTCGGCTACGTCACCGCTTCCACGCAGCTTAACTTTGTGTTGCTCGTCGGACTGCCCGTTCTGCTGTTGCTCAATCTGCGAACGCCTTCTCGACCCCCCCTCACGGATTTACTGTTCACTGGCTACTATTTACTGTACCTCGCCATGTACTGGCTGTTCGCCTTCAATGTCTGGGATCGTTACCTCGTGCCGCTTGTGCCGCTGGTGCTGCTTTTGCTGGCCCGCGTGATTTGGCAAATTGCGGATGGCTTATGGCGTCTCGCCATCCGCCATCTGCCATCTGCCATTTTGCCCATTGCCTTCGGCCTTCTGCTTCTGCCCTCGGCCATCACGGCCTCGCGTTCCGGCTACCCCATCGGCGGCGATCATGGCGCATACGATGGCATTGACGCTATGGCGCGCTACTTGAACACGCTGTCGTCCGGCACGGTGCTGTACGATTTTTGGTTGTCGTGGCAGTGGAGCTTTTATCTCTTCGATGGGCCAGTCTACGTGGCGTGGATGCCGTCGCCCGAGGTGTTCGCGACGGACTTGCGTTCGTTTGGGATCAGCTCGCCGCGTTATCTTGTCGTTCCGGCCTGGGAGGCAGACACCGAAGTGCGGGCCGCCGCTGACAGCGCGGGCTTCGACCTTACGCTCGAACATACCGCGTATCGGCGCGATGGCGCGGCTTCATTCCATCTTTATCGTCTCGACCCGAATCCGTAATCGGTATTATCCACGCAGCCTGGAGAATCAAATGCCATCGTATCATCCTTCCATCACCGAAGAACAGGTCGAACTGCTCCGCGACGCGCCCATCTTTTTTGTGGCCACGGCTGACCCCGCGCTCGACCATGGGCCGGGCGGCATCGGGCCGGTCAATCTCTCGCCGAAGGGCGGCGTGCCGTTGCACATCCTCTCGCCCAACCGCGTGGCGTTTTTGGATTACGCCAGCAGCGGCAACGAGACCGCACGGCATTCGCTGACCGGCGGGCCGATCACGGCGATGGTGTGCTCGTTCGAGGCGGGGGACGCCGCCATCGTGCGACTATTTGGCAAGGCCACCGTCACACCGCTGACCGAGTCACCGCTTGCAGATGTGTTGCGCGAACACCCCGCCGAGGAATTGAAGCTGGCTGAACGGCAGGTTATCGAAATTGAGATCGAGTCCACGATGACGAGTTGTGGCTACGACGTGCCGGTGATGGCCTTTGCGCACGAGCGCCGCACCTGTGATCGCGGGCGCAGGTACAAACAACCACGGTGAGAGACCTCAGGTGACTGTCACTGGCGTCACGGTTTCTGGCATTGCACAATATTGGCACGCCAGTGACAGTCACCTTGAGCCGGATGCAACACCACAGGCTCGACCTGTCACAAATACAAGTCCTCACCTTCGATTGTTACGGCACGTTGATTGATTGGGAGACCGGCCTGCTCATCGCGCTGCAACCGGTCTTTACCGCGCACGGGGTGAGCCGCTCGGCATCCGGTGGAAGCGCTGGCAGGGGTTACCTAAATCAGAAGGCGAGCAAAGCAACATGAAACACCAGTGGAATTACATCGGCTTGATGATAGCAATCTTCACGTGTGCAATCGTAATATCATGTTCATCGTCGCCACCCACTTTATCATTCACAGTGACTCAATCAATCGTCTTGCCCACACCTTC